>NZ_JBEUTW010000005.1:0-14099 GCF_040492675.1 Bacillus sp. AP50 | reverse complement strand
GGAGCAACAGGAGCAACAGGTTCAACAGGATCAACGGGAGCAACAGGCCCAATGGGAGCGACAGGAATAACGGGAGTAACAGGAATAACGGGAGTAACAGGTCCAACGGGAGCAACAGGTCCGACGGGAGCAACAGGAGCAACAGGTCCAACGGGTTCAACCGGTCCGACGGGTTCAACCGGTTCAACAGGTCCAACAGGAGCGACAGGTTCAACAGGAGCAACAGGTTCAACCGGTCCGACGGGAGCGACAGGTTCAACAGGTTCAACAGGTCCAACAGGATCGACAGGATCAACAGGTCCGACGGGATCAACAGGTCCAACAGGATCGACGGGAGCAACAGGTCCAACGGGTTCAACAGGATCAACAGGTCCGACGGGAGCAACAGGATCAACGGGTTCAACAGGTCCAACCGGAGCAACAGGTACAAGTATCACGGCGACATATGCATTTGCAAATAATACGACGGGAACAGCGATATCTGTAGTTCTTGGTGGAACGAATGTCCCGCTTCCAAATAATCAAAACATCGGTCCAGGAATTACTGTTTCTGGTGGAAACACAGTATTTACGGTTGCAAATGCTGGTAATTATTATATTTCATATACAATTAATATAACGGCTTCATTATTAGTCAGTTCACGGATTACAATTAATGGAGGGGCACTTGCTGGGACGATTAATGCTCCTGCGGTAGCAACCACATCATTTAGTGCAACAATCATTACAACTCTCGCAGCAGGAGATGCTATTAGCTTGCAATTATTTGGTTTGTTAGCTGTCGCAACATTATCAACAACTACTCCAGGAGCAGTGTTAACGATAATAAGATTAAGTTAAACTATAACTCTCTTACTCTTTTAAGATTAAGAGAGTTTCTACATATAATAAGAAGTTAATGAAGTAAAGCATAGTTATACAAAAGTCGGAATATTATGATTGTAACGCTATGGTGACTATAATATAATGAAAATAACCATCATGAATGAACATTCATTTATTTTTATGTATTTGAAGGGGGAATGAAGGTGGAAAAACCATGGTTGAAAAGTTATCCAGAGGAAATTCCGAGTACGATTTCTTATGATATTCAGCCGCTTCATAGATATGTAGAACAGATGGCTTCTCGCTACCCAGAAAAGAAAGCGCTTCACTTTTTAGGGAAGGATATTACGTTTTCGGACTTCCATGATAAGGTGAAGAGGTTTGCAAATTATCTTCAAAAGCTCGGTGTGGAAAAGGGTGATCGAGTTGCTATTATGTTGCCGAATTGTCCGCAAGCTGTAATTGGTTATTACGGCACATTACTTGCGGGAGGTATCGTAGTACAAACAAATCCACTGTATACAGAGAGAGAATTAGAATATCAGCTTCATGACTCGGGAGCAAAAGTAATTCTTTGTCTCGATTTAGTGTTTCCAAGAGTAACGAATGTTCAATCTGCTACAAAAATTGAGCATATTATCGTAACTCGTATTGCGGACTTTTTACCATTCCCTAAAAATCTATTGTATCCATTTGTGCAGAAAAAACAGTCAAATTTAGTTGTGAAAGTATCAGAGAGTGAAACGATTCATCTTTGGAATTCAGTAGAAAAAGAAGTGAATACGGATGTTGAGGAGCCTTGTGATCCTGAAAATGATCTAGCTCTTTTACAGTACACAGGAGGAACAACCGGATTTCCGAAAGGCGTTATGTTAACGCATAAAAACCTCGTCTCTAACACGTTAATGGGAGTTCAATGGTTATATAATTGCAAAGAAGGAGAAGAAGTCGTTCTTGGGGTTCTTCCATTTTTCCACGTGTACGGCATGACGGCTGTTATGAATTTGAGTGTTATGCAAGGATACAAAATGGTCCTTATTCCAAAGTTTGATATGAAAATGGTTTTTGAAGCGATTAAGAAGCATAAAGTGACACTATTTCCAGGGGCACCAACTATTTATATCGCTCTTTTAAATAGCCCACTTTTAAAAGAATACGATATTTCTTCTATTCGTGCTTGTATTAGTGGATCAGCACCACTGCCAGTAGAAGTACAGGAAAAGTTCGAAACAGTTACAGGTGGTAAACTAGTAGAGGGATATGGTTTAACAGAATCCTCTCCAGTTACACATAGTAATTTTTTATGGGAAAAGCGAGTGCCAGGTAGCATTGGAGTTCCGTGGCCAGATACAGAAGCAATCATTATGTCACTTGAGACTGGTGAGGCATTACCGCCAGGAGAAATAGGGGAAATTGTAGTGAAAGGTCCTCAAATTATGAAAGGATACTGGAATAAGCCAGAGGAAACAGCGGCTGTATTGCAAGATGGCTGGCTCCATACAGGTGATGTTGGCTACATGGATGAAGATGGATTTTTCTATGTAAAAGATCGCAAGAAAGATATGATTGTCGCGAGTGGATTTAATGTGTATCCTCGTGAAGTTGAAGAAGTATTATATGAGCATGAAAAAGTGCAAGAAGTAGTGACAATTGGAGTTCCAGATCCGTACCGAGGAGAGACAGTTAAAGCATTTGTTGTGTTAAAAGAAGGTACGGAGTGCTCTGAGGAAGAATTAAATCAGTTTGCACGTAAATATTTAGCGGCTTATAAAGTGCCGAAAGTATATGAGTTTAGAGATGAATTGCCGAAAACGACAGTAGGGAAAATTTTGCGCCGTGTTCTAATAGATGAAGAGAAGAGAAAGAATGAGGATGAGCAAACGGGCTAAGGCCCTTTCTTTTTGAAAAAATAGGATTGACACTTTTCTAAATAGTCAGTATTATAAGAATATGAATGACTATTCATTCAGTCATCTTCTTGAAGGGGACAGTAAAGTGAAGAAAAATAGACCGAAATACAATCAAATTATTGATGCGGCAGTCATTGTGATTGCGGAGAATGGGTACCACCAAGCGCAAGTTTCTAAAATCGCAAAGCAAGCTGGGGTAGCTGATGGCACGATTTATTTATATTTTAAAAATAAAGAAGATATATTAATATCCTTATTCCAAGAGAAGATGGGAGAATTTGTCGAAACAATTCGTCAAAAAACAGCAGGAATTGAAAGCGCTGTATCGAAGTTATTCATGTTGGTAGAAACGCACTTCTTGCTGTTGTCGCAAAATGATCCTCTTGCTATCGTTACGCAATTAGAGCTGAGGCAGTCCAATCAAGACTTGCGCCTTAAAATAAATGAAGTATTAAAAGGCTACTTACAAGTTATGGATGAGATTTTAGAGACTGGTATAAAACAAGGTGAATTTCAAGCAGATTTAAATGTTCGCGTGGCAAGACAAATGATCTTTGGAACGGTGGATGAAGTTGTGACCAATTGGGTAATGAGCGATCATAAGTATGATCTGGTCGCACTTTCAAAAACGGTACACGGGCTACTTATTGCAGCTTGTGGTTATCGTCAATAATGGGAGGGATCATGTTGAAATTCCTATCTGTAAGAGTTGAAGATCATATCGCGGTGGCGACGTTAAATCACGCACCAGCGAATGCGATGTCTTCACAAGTTATGCATGACGTTACTGAATTAATTGATCAAGTGGAAAAGGATGATAACATTCGTGTTGTTGTTATTCATGGTGAAGGACGTTTCTTCTCAGCGGGAGCAGATATTAAAGAATTTACATCTGTTACTGAAGCGAAGCAAGCAACAGAATTAGCACAGCTTGGACAAGTTACGTTTGAGCGTGTTGAAAAATGTTCAAAACCAGTTATTGCGGCAATTCATGGAGCGGCACTGGGCGGCGGCCTTGAGTTTGCTATGTCTTGCCACATGCGCTTTGCAACTGAAAGTGCAAAACTTGGTTTACCTGAATTAACACTTGGATTAATTCCTGGCTTTGCAGGTACACAGCGCTTACCACGTTATGTTGGGAAAGCGAAAGCTTGTGAAATGATGTTAACAAGCACACCAATTACTGGTGCAGAAGCATTAAAGTGGGGACTTGTTAACGGATTGTTCTCTGAAGAATCTCTTTTAGATGATACGCTTAAAGTTGCAAAACAAATTGCTGGAAAAAGTCCAGCAACAACTCGTGCTGTACTAGAGTTATTGCAAACGACAAAATCGTCTCATTACTATGAAGGTGTACAACGTGAATCACAGATTTTTGGTGAAGTATTTACGAGTGAAGATGGAAGAGAAGGTGTAGCTGCATTTTTAGAAAAACGTAAACCTTCATTTAGTGGCAGGTAGTTCAATTATTTTTTTAATATAAATTAACAGAAAATTAAAATTGATAGAATCTTTCTGAAAAACAAGGGGGTAAATGGAATGAACATCTACGTACTCATGAAACGAACATTTGATACAGAAGAAAAAATCGTAATTAAAAACGGTGCAATTTACGATGGCGAAGCGGAATTCATCATCAACCCTTACGATGAATATGCAATTGAAGAAGCAATTCAAGTAAGAGACGCACAAGGTGGAGAAGTTACAGTTGTAACAGTCGGTGGCGAAGATAGTGAGAAAGAACTTCGTACTGCACTAGCAATGGGCTGTGATAAAGCTGTATTAATTAATATTGAAGATGACGTAGAAAATGGTGACCAGTTCACGACAGCAAAAGTGCTTGCTGAATATTTAAAAGATAAAGATGCAGATTTAATTTTAGGCGGAAACGTTGCAATTGATGGTGCATCTGGACAAGTAGGACCACGCGTAGCTGAAGCGTTAAATATTCCGTATGTAACGACAATTACAAAACTTGAAATTGACGGTACAAATGTGAAGATTGAGCGTGATGTTGAAGGTGATACAGAAGTGATTGCAACTTCATTACCAGTTTTAGTAACAGCACAGCAAGGTTTAAATGAACCGCGTTACCCATCGCTTCCAGGTATTATGAAAGCGAAGAAAAAGCCGCTAGAAGAATTAGAATTAGATGATTTAGATTTAGAAGAAGATGATGTGGAAGCAAAGACAAAAACAATTGAAATCTATTTGCCTCCTAAGAAAGATGCAGGAAAAGTGTTACAAGGCGAGCTGCAAGATCAAGTAAAAGAACTTGTATCGTTGCTCCATACAGAAGCGAAAGTAATCTAATAAAATACGAAATTATATATGCAGGAGGGAAAATCTATGGCTCGTAAAGTATTAGTAATGGGTGAAGTTCGTGATGGATCGCTACGTAACGTTTCTTTTGAAGCGGTAGCAGCAGCAAAAACAATTGCAGAAGGCGGTGAAGTAGTAGGTCTTCTAATTGGAGACAGCGTTGCCTCTTTTGCAAATGAATTGATTCATTACGGTGCAGATCGCGTTGTGACAGTTGAAAATGATAAATTAAAATCATATACATCTGATGGTTATGCACAAGCGTTTTTAGCTGTACATGCTGAAGAAAATCCAGAAGGTATTGTCTTTGGACATACAGCACTTGGCAAAGATTTATCACCAAAATTAGCAGCGAAGCTTGAAGCTGGTTTAATTTCTGACGTAACTGCTTTAGAGGTTGAAGGTGGAAATGTTATCTTCACTCGTCCAATTTACTCTGGTAAAGCATTCGAGAAGAAGATTGTAACAGACGGCATCTTATTTGCGACAGTGCGTCCAAATAACATTGCAACTCTGGAAAAAGATGAGTCTCGCAGCGGTGACGTATCTTCTATTACAGTTGATGTGAAAGATTTACGTACAATCATTCAAGATGTTGTCCGTAAAACGGCAGAAGGTGTGGATCTTTCTGAAGCGAAAGTTATTATCGCTGGTGGACGCGGTGTGAAGAGTGAAGAAGGCTTTAAACCATTAAAAGAGTTAGCTGACGTACTAGGCGGCGCTGTTGGGGCATCTCGTGGTGCTTGTGACGCTGAATACTGTGATTACTCATTACAAATTGGTCAAACTGGTAAAGTTGTTACCCCAGACTTATACATTGCATGTGGTATTTCTGGTGCGATTCAGCATTTAGCAGGTATGTCTAACTCAAAAATAATCGTTGCGATTAATAAAGATCCAGAAGCAAGTATCTTTAAAGTAGCTGACTACGGTATTGTCGGTGACTTATTCGAAGTTGTACCTCTTTTAACAGAAGAGTTTAAAAAGTTAAAAGTACATTCATGATTTTAGTACCCTTGAGTTCCAAGTGAAGTACCCCTATATATAGAAAAAGGTGAGAGATCCCCTGTCTCTCATCTTTTTAGTATTTAATCCGTATTTTTATATAGTATAAAGGAACATTTTTTTGTTACAATACATAACGATACATATTATTCGCCACGTATATAAGTTAATGATATACTCTTGGTAGAATATACTTGAAGGAGGAAATAAAATGGCAATTGTAAACGCAAATGACCAAAGCTTCGCAGCTGAAACTAGCGAAGGTGTTGTATTATTAGATTTCTGGGCACCTTGGTGTGGACCTTGTAAAATGATCGCTCCTGTATTAGAGGAAATCGATGCAGAACTAGGCGAAAAAGTAAAAGTAGTAAAAGTAGACGTTGATGAAAACCAAGAAACTGCTCGTCAATTCGAAGTAATGAGCATTCCAGCTCTTTTCGTATTAAAAGACGGTAAAGTAGTTGATCAAGCGTTAGGTTACAAACCGAAAGAAGCGTTAGTAGAATTAGTTTCTAAACACTTCTAAAATAAAAAAAGCTACCATTTGGTAGCTTTTTTTATTTTCTTTTTTACAGTCTTTCCGTTACAATAAAAGAACGTATGTTGGGTGTTTGGGCATAGTATGTTTTCAAGGGAAAATAAAAATGCTAAGTATGTAGAAATGGAGGGAGACGAGTGCACGAACATTTGAAAGAGAAGTTGGCTATTTTACCAGATCAACCTGGTTGTTATTTGATGAAAGATAAGCAAGGAACGGTTATATATGTCGGAAAGGCAAAAGTGCTTAAAAATCGTGTGCGCTCGTACTTTACTGGTTCACATGATGGGAAAACACTGCGGCTTGTAGGAGAAATTGTTGATTTTGAATATATTGTAACTTCTTCGAATTTAGAAGCACTTATTTTAGAGTTAAATCTAATTAAAAAATATGATCCGAAATATAATATTCAATTAAAAGATGATAAAACATATCCTTTTATTAAAATTACAGCGGAGAAGCAACCTCGCTTACTCATTACTCGAAACGTAAAAAAAGATAAAGGGAAATATTTTGGTCCTTATCCAAATGCACAATCTGCTCATGAAACGAAAAAACTGCTAGATCGTATGTATCCACTTCGGAAATGCACGAATATGCCAGATAAAGTTTGTTTGTATTATCATATGGGTCAATGTTTAGCGCCTTGTGTGAAAGAAGTGACGGAAGAACAAAATAAAGAAATTGTAGATGAAATTATTAAGTTTTTAAATGGTGGACATAAAGAAGTTCGTTCAGAACTAGAAATAAAAATGTATGAGGCCTCAGAGAAACTAGAGTTTGAACGTGCAAAAGAGTTGCGTGATCAAATTGCTCATATTGATGCGATTATGGAAAAGCAAAAGATGATTATGAGTGACTTAGTGGATCGTGATGTGTTTGGATATGCAGTGGATAAAGGATGGATGTGTGTTCAAGTTTTCTTCGTTCGAAAAGGAAAGCTAATTGAACGTGATGTTTCTATGTTTCCAATTTACGATGAACCAGAAGAGGGTTTTTTAACGTTTATCGGCCAATTTTATGAAAACAGTAGTCATTTTAAGCCGAAGGAAATTGTCGTTCCAGGAAGTATAGACTCGGAATTAGTAGAGCGCTTTTTAGAAGTGGAAGCGACGCAGCCGAAACGTGGTAAGAAAAAAGACCTTGTAGAATTGGCAAATAAAAATGCGAAGATTGCTCTTGAAGAGAAGTTTTACTTAATTGAACGTGATGAAGAACGAACGATTAAAGCGGTAGATCATTTAGGGAAGCAGCTTGGGATTGAAACGCCATATCGTATTGAAGCGTTTGATAACTCAAATATTCAAGGAACAAATCCCGTTTCTGCAATGATTGCTTTTATCGATGGGAAACCGGCGAAGAAAGAGTATCGAAAATATAAAATTAAAACGGTTCAAGGACCAGATGATTATGAGTCTATGAGAGAAGTTGTGAGGCGCCGTTATACAAGGGCGCTTAAAGAAAATTCACCTTTACCTGATTTGATTATTATTGATGGAGGAAAAGGCCATCTAGCGGCTGCAAGTGATATTTTAGAGAATGAGCTCGGATTATATATTCCGATGGCAGGTCTTGTAAAAGATGATAAACATAAAACCTCCCATTTAATTATTGGGGATCCACCGGAACCTGTGATGCTTGAGAGAAATAGCCAAGAATTTTATTTATTGCAGCGTATTCAAGATGAGGTGCATCGATTTGCGATTACATTCCATCGTCAATTACACGGGAAATCTGTTATTCAATCAGCATTGGATGATATTCCAGGAATCGGTGATAAACGGAAAAAGGTATTGTTAAAACATTTTGGTTCATTAAAGAAGATGAAAGAAGCTTCTATAGAGGAATTTGTCGAAGCGGGTATGCCGAAAAATGTCGCGGAGACGATTTATACGTATTTAACAGATAAGAAGACGTTGTAGTTTACAACGTCTTCTGTTTTTTGGTATAATTTCTGAAGATTTAAAATAAATGCATCTGAATGAAAATACAAAAAAGTCAACTAAACTGATATGTCTAGTTGACTGTAGGTAATGCTTACACTTCAATGAGATCTTTTATATCCCATTTTACAAGAAATGTAATAGAGTCAGAACGTTTTTTCTTTTCTTCGTATGACTCTGCAACGACGTTCCGTTGCTTTTGGATTTGTTCAGCGATGAATCCGGCTTCTAGTTGATAAGAAGAATGTCGTTTTTGTTTTTGACGTTCTGCGATGAGTGTGCCTTTAAGTTGGAACTGCATTTCACGACGCTTATGTTCAACAATGCTTAAAGTGCCCCAGCCAGCCTTTTCAAAGAACTGAATGACTTCTTCAATTGTTTCTAGCGGATATTTTCTTGCAAGGTTTCTACCAGACCAGTATAAAATACCATCTAAATCGTTGCCGATTAAATCAGGTAGTAATTCTTCACGTAGCAATTCATAAGCGAAGGCGTTCAATGAAACATCTTCTAAAGATGTTGTATCGATTGTATTTTTACTCACAATATTCCCCTCTTTCTATAGGGATTATTATATAACATTTCACATTTATAAAAACAGATTTTTCTTTAGGAAAATCTGAATATATAAGAAGAAAAAAAGAATTGGCAAATTATATGCAAATTATGTATACGTTTTCTTGACGCTTCGACAAAAATAGGAGTAAAATGAACTTGGTATCAAATTATGCTGAAATATTTCGAATAATTTTTTCAGTTTTTCTTATGCCAATAGTGAAAAAACATTATTGTCATAAACTAATCTGAAAACAGCAGTCAAACATTCAAGGGGGGTAATGGGGACATGAAAGGCCGCGAGTATACGTTTCGTAAGTGGCACTCATTAATGGGGGTCATCCCGGTTGGTGTCTTTTTGACGCAACATTTAATTGTAAACAACTTTGCAACACGAGGAGCAGAGGCTTTTAACAAAGCTGCAGGCTTTATGGAGCTCCTTCCATTCCGGTATGCGCTAGAAATTTTCATCATCTTTTTACCGATACTGTACCATGCTATATATGGCTTATATATTGCATTTACAGCTAAGAACAATGCGGTTTCTTACGGTTATTTCCGTAACTGGATGTTCGTTTTCCAAAGAATTTCAGGTATCGTTACGCTGATCTTCATTTCTTGGCACGTCTGGGAAACTCGTATTCAAGCAATGTTAGGTAAAGAGGTAAACTATGATATGATGGCAGATATTTTAAACAATCCAGCTATGTTTGCATTCTACTTAGTTGGTGTTGTTTCAACAATTTTCCACTTTGCAAATGGACTATGGACATTCTGCATCAGCTGGGGAATTACAGTATCTCCACGTTCACAAAGAATCTCTACTTATGTAACATTAGCTATTTTCTTAGGTTTATCTTATGTAGGTGTGAGTGCATTATTAGCGTTCATCGATCCACAGCTAGCAAACCAGTAAGGAGTGGGAGAGCATGAAAGGGAAACTTATAGTAGTCGGCGGTGGCTTGGCTGGCTTAATGGCAACGATTAAAGCGGCAGAAGCAGGAGTAAATGTTGAACTGTTTTCTTTAGTACCAGTAAAACGTTCACATTCTGTATGTGCTCAGGGCGGAATTAACGGTGCCGTAAATACGAAAGGTGAAGGGGATTCTCCATGGATCCACTTTGACGATACAATTTATGGTGGGGACTTCTTAGCGAACCAACCACCAGTTAAAGCAATGTGTGAAGCAGCACCTGGTATCATTCATTTAATGGACCGTATGGGTGTTATGTTCAACCGTACGGAAGAAGGACTTCTTGATTTCCGTCGATTTGGTGGAACGCAACATCACCGTACAGCATTTGCTGGTGCAACAACTGGACAGCAATTACTTTACGCATTAGATGAGCAAGTACGTCGTCACGAAGTAGCAGGACTTGTAACGAAATATGAAGGTTGGGATTTCTTACGAGCTGTTGTTGATGATGAAGGTGTGTGCCGAGGAATCGTTGCACAAGACTTACAAACTATGGAGATTAGAAGTTTCGGAGCAGATGCCGTGATTATGGCAACAGGGGGCCCTGGTATCATTTTCGGAAAATCAACAAACTCCATTATCAATACAGGTACAGCAGCTTCTGCTGTATATCAACAAGGCGCATATTATGCAAACGGTGAGTTCATTCAAATTCACCCAACGGCAATTCCTGGAGACGATAAATTACGTCTTATGAGTGAATCTGCACGTGGTGAAGGTGGACGTGTTTGGACATATAAAGATGGTAAACCATGGTACTTCTTAGAAGAAAAATATCCGGCTTACGGAAACCTTGTACCTCGTGACATCGCAACGCGTGAAATCTTTGATGTTTGCGTAGAGCAAAAACTAGGTATTAACGGTGAAAACATGGTGTACTTAGATCTTTCTCATAAAGATCCAAAAGAACTAGATATTAAACTAGGTGGAATTATTGAAATCTATGAGAAATTTACAGGGGATGATCCTCGTAAACTACCGATGAAAATCTTCCCAGCTGTTCACTATTCAATGGGCGGACTATGGGTTGATTATAAACAGATGACAAATATTCCAGGGTTATTTGCAGCAGGTGAGTGTGATTATTCTATGCACGGTGGTAACCGTCTTGGTGCAAACTCACTATTATCAGCAATTTATGGTGGTATGGTAGCAGGACCAAACGCAATTGAGTATATGAAAGGTCTTTCTAAATCATCTGATGCTGTTTCATCTACTGTATATGAGCAAAATGAATTAATCGAAACAGAGAAATTTAACAATATTTTAACGATGGATGGTAACGAAAATGCGTATGTTCTTCATAAAGAGCTTGGAGAATGGATGACAGATAACGTTACAGTAGTTCGTGAAAATAAAAAATTATTAGAAACAGATGCGAAAATTGAAGAATTAATGGCTCGTTACAAACGTATTAACATTAACGATACAGCAAGATGGAGTAACCAAGGTGCTTCATTTACACGCCAACTTGCAAATATGTTTGAGTTAGCACGTGTTATTACAATTGGCGCATATAACCGTAATGAGAGCCGTGGGGCGCATTACAAACCTGAATTCCCAAATCGTGATGATGCAAACTTCTTAAAAACTACGATGGCAAAATTTGAGGGAGAAGGAAATGCACCAGCATTCCATTACGAGGACGTTGATATTTCGTTAATTAAACCACGTAAACGTGATTATTCTTCAAAACACGATGTAGCTGCTAAGGGTGAAGAGAAGGGGGATAAACAACATGTCTGAGAAAACAATCCGCCTCATCATTACGAGACAAGACGGGCCAGATGCGCAAGCGTTTGACCAAGAGTTTGAAATTCCATATCGTCCGAATATGAATATTATCTCAGCACTTATGGAAATCCGTCGTAATCCTGTTGATTCAAAAGGGAACCAAACAACTCCGATTGCATGGGATATGAACTGCTTAGAGGAAGTATGTGGTGCATGTTCGATGGTGATTAACGGAAAACCACGTCAATCATGTACGGCACTTATCGATCAATTAGAGCAACCAATTCGCTTAAAACCGATGAAGACATTCCCGGTTGTACGTGACTTGCAAGTTGATCGTAGTCGCATGTTTAATGCTCTAAAACGCGTTAAAGCGTGGATTCCAATTGATGGTACGTATGACCTAGGTCCAGGACCAAGAATGCCTGAGAAAAAGCGTCAATGGGCTTATGAGCTTTCAAAATGCATGACATGTGGTGTTTGCTTAGAATCATGTCCAAACGTAAACAGTAAGTCTGACTTTATTGGACCAGCACCGTTATCACAAGCTCGCTTATTCAACTCACATCCAACGGGTGAAATGCATAAAGCAGATCGCTTACGTGCAATTATGGGAGATGGAGGACTAGCAAACTGTGGTAACTCTCAAAACTGTGTGCAATCATGTCCGAAGGGTATTCCTTTAACAACTTCAATTGCGGCATTAAACCGTGATACAACAATTCAATCGTTCAAAGATTTCTTTGGTAGCGATAATAACTATTAATAAATATTGCCTCTTCATATCGAAGAGGCAATATTTATAACTTTATTTTTCTGTTTATTCTGTTTATTTAAAGGTGAAAAGGGGAGATAACAATGAAGAGGATTTCTTATATTGAAGACTTTGAGCAATGGGAAAGTGGTTTTTCGTTTTACAACCCTGTAAAGGTTCGTTTTGGTGAAGTAGATATGTTTGGACATGTAAATAATGTCGTTGCTTTTACTTATTTTGAAGAAGCTCGTATTGCGTTGTTTAAAGAACTTGGATTTATGCAAGAGTGGACACATGCATCATCAGAAACGATGATCGTTGTTGCGGATTTACAATGTAATTTTATTAAGCAAATATATTTTGATGAACAGCTGAAGGTGTATGTAAAGGCAGGATCGGTCGGGAATTCTTCTTTAGATTTACATTATATGGTGAAGAATGCAGCAGGAGAGGTTTGTTTAGTAGGTCGTGGAATGATGGTTCAAGCGTCGAAAAAAACAGGAAGAGGCGAACCATGGCCTGAAGAATGGAAGAAGAAATTACTACAATAATAGAGTGAAAGAAAAATAAGAGAGCAATTTGCTCTCTTATTTTTTGTCTTCCATCGCTTCTTCTAATGTTAAGTGATGTTTATATAGGTATGTAGCGTATGGATTACCAACGTAGCGTAAGTGCCATGGTTCATATGCATATTCTGTTGTATCTGTTTTATCTTCTAAGTAACGAATGACAAAGCCGAATTCATGAGCGTGTTCTGCGACCCATTTTCCTTCTGCTGTCTCCCCGAAGATAGGCTCTAATTGAAATTTAGCTGATTTTGAACTAATATCCATTGCTAAACCCGTTTGGTGTTCACTTGTACCAGGAATTGCGCTTACCGAATTAGCTTCGGCTTTTCCTTGGCGTCTAACGTATGTATCATGCAACGATTTTTGGCGTTTGTATGAACGATAACCAGATACAGCTGTAAGATCAAGCCCTTCTTTTTTCGCAGCTTTAAACATGTTTTCAAGTGCCTCTGCAGCATCTTTTCGCAGCAATGTTTTTTCTTTATCTTTTGGACTAATAAATGGTACATTTGGTCTCGTTAAGTCTTCAGGAATGTATCCATCTGGTAGTTTTCGATGTTTATTAATTAAGACAAGATTAGATTTGGGATTTGTTACCACTGAAAAGTCATTGTCTATTTTCTTTGCATTATGATCAGCTTTTGGAAAAGCAGGAATCTCTTCTTTTTTATGGTTATTATGCTTTTGACTTTCGACAGCTTTTGCTTCATTATGTAGTGGTGTTTTAGAACCAAAGTAAGCGAAAGATGTGATCCCGATTACAATAGTAGTGGCAGAAATAATTATTATCTTTTTCATGATGCCTTGTAATCACAGTCCCTTCTTAATAAAATGTGTAATGTTTTTTTTATTATAAATCTAGTTTGTTGGAAAAGGAATATAAGAGTCATAACGTAGTAGAAATGCAAAGAAAATGTCAGAAAATGTGTGAATTTGTAGTATTTTTTTATATAATTCATTTCTTATC
>NZ_JBEUTW010000004.1:0-19364 GCF_040492675.1 Bacillus sp. AP50 | reverse complement strand
TACTGAAATAACTCATTTTTTTATTATGAAATCGTCGAATGAGAATGCTGATAAGCAGAACGACGCACAGCATAATATATGCGAGGTGCGATAATAGCACCGATAATTGTAAATGCAATATCTTTTACTGCAAACCACATCATAATCATCCAAGCAGCTTTATAGCTCATATTACCGCCCATAAAGAGATTGACTGCCCCGTACATGTAAGTAGTACCGATTATATAAGTTAAAATAATTCCTGTGAAAGAGGCAATTGCAAATGTAATGAATGTTGGTCTTTCTTTTTGTTCTACTAGTTTTCCGGATACGTAAGCAACGATAATAAATGCGATAATAAAACCACCAGTAGGATCTAAAAGTGCTCCAAATCCAGCTTTGAAGTTAGCGAAGATTGGTGCGCCGGCTACGCCAACGAGCATATATACAGTCATGGATAAGGCACCAAGTCTACTTCCAAGAAGAAGACCTGCTAAAATTGCGAAAAATGGTTGCATAGATAATGGGATGCCTGCTACTTGAAGGAATGGTGCCCAAGATACAATATTTGCACCGATTGCCATAAGAGCAACGAACATGGCAGCTAATGCTAAATCTAAAACATGAAATCTCCTCATAATGTTAACCTCCTGTTGTTTTTAGGTTAACATTATCGTAGCGAAAATATTTACTTGTTGTCAATCAAAATATTTTGATAAGAAGGCTTTAAATAGTCTCTTAGCAACGTATATGGAATACGAAATTGCGGAATTCCACTTGAATAGGGAGCAATCTCATATAAAGGGAAATAAATGACGAGATTGTCTGGCTCTAAAAAGAAGTGGAATTTTTTCATACTCATTACTTTTTCAGTTGCATCAGGAAAATAAATGCTTTCATTTTGTTTAATTTGTCGTACAATCTCCGCACGGATTACATCTTTATATTTATCCTTTTGTTCAAATAAATCGTCTAAGTGCAGTACCTTTTTTTCGTTTAAATCGAATGTATTTGCCTTCCACGTATAAAGACCGTGTGCTCCGCCAGTATATTGATAGTAATTCACATATAGGCTAAGAAAAGGTGGTTTGTTTAAAGAGACTTTATAATCAACATTTGCTACGTACGGATGAAATGGTGTACTAGATCCTTCTGTCTCTTTATAATATTTTTTTGCTTCTTTTTCTAATTTGGTTTTAAATTTGTCAGTGGATTTTTTGTAGTATAAATTGAGTTTATTTTGAAATTTAGAGTCAGAAAATTCGTGAAAAGAAGGCCTGTTTATTTGATATTCTATATAAGGTTTCTTACCTTTTTGCGTTACAGTCTTAACATCGATTGTCAGGTTAGATGCTTTGGCTGTTATTGCACAATTTGGTACAATAGTCAGCAAGGAGAACATAAGCAGTAATATACAAAATTTCTGTTTCATTTAGGTGAAGCCTCCTTATATAAGTGTTATAAGTAGTTTGAAAATAAATAGGTAAAATTATACATTTAATTAAAGTAAGAGAAGGGGGAAGCGATATGGCAAAAACTTTAATGGATTCACTTGGAATTGAGTTGTTAGAGATGACAGAAGATAAGGTGGTTGCTACGATGCCTGTTGATGAGCGTACGCATCAGCCATTTGGATTTTTACATGGTGGTGCATCGGTTGCATTAGCAGAAACAGTGGCAAGTGTTGGTTCATATAATTTAATTGATCAAGAAAAATGTATTTGTTTCGGATTAGAAATTAATGCGAACCACATTCGCTCAAAGAAAGATGGAATTGTAACAGCGATTGGAACACCAATACATAGAGGACAATCGACAATGGTTTGGGATGTTCGCATTATTGATGAAAATGATGATTTACTATGTATATCAAGATGTACAGTAGCAATTAAAGAAAAACGTGAAAAATAAAAAAGAGGCGCTCTTATGAGCAGCCTCTTTTTCTTATAATTAGAACTGGATTTTCTTCTCTAAGAAACCTTTTAGTTCGCTAATTGGCATACGAACTTGTTCCATTGTGTCACGGTCACGTACTGTAACAGCTTTGTCTTCAACTGAGTCGAAGTCGTATGTGATACAGAATGGTGTACCGATTTCGTCTTGACGACGGTAACGTTTACCGATAGAACCAGTTTCATCAAAGTCTACCATGAAGTCTTTAGCTAATTCTGCGAATACTTCAGTAGCACCTTCAGATAGCTTTTTAGATAATGGTAAGATAGCTGCTTTGTATGGTGCTAAAGCAGGGTGGAAACGAAGAACTGTACGAGAATCGTTTTCTAATTGCTCTTCTTCATATGCATCACATAAGAATGCTAATGTTACGCGGTCTGCGCCTAAAGATGGCTCGATGCAGTATGGTACGTAACGCTCATTCGTTTGTGGATCGATATAGTTAAAGTCTTCGTTTGAGTGTTCCATGTGACGTTTTAAGTCGAAGTCTGTACGAGATGCAACGCCCCAAAGTTCGCCCCAACCGAATGGGAATTTGAATTCAATGTCAGTTGTTGCATTACTGTAGTGAGATAACTCTTCTTCACCGTGGTCACGAAGACGCATGCTCTCTTCAGACATACCAAGTGAAAGTAACCAGTTTTTACAAGTTTCACGCCAGAATGCGAACCACTCTAAATCTTCACCAGGCTTACAGAAGAATTCAAGTTCCATTTGTTCAAATTCACGTGTACGGAATGTGAAGTTACCAGGTGTGATTTCGTTACGGAAACTCTTACCGATTTGGCCGATACCAAATGGAAGCTTTTTACGCATAGAGCGTTGAACGTTTTTGAAGTTTACGAAAATACCTTGTGCTGTTTCAGGACGAAGGAAGATTTCGTTTGTGCTAGACTCTGTAACACCTTGGAATGTTTTGAACATTAAGTTGAACTGACGGATTTCAGTAAATTCTTCACTACCGCAATCAGGACATTTTACTTCATGTTCTTTCATTAAGTCAGCCATTTGGTCGAAAGTAAGACCGTCAACAACCATTTCGATGCCTTTTGCATCTAAAGCATCCTCAATTAATTTGTCAGCACGGTGACGAGCTTTACATTTTTTACAGTCGATCATTGGATCGTTGAAGTTACCAACGTGACCAGAAGCGATCCAAGTTTTAGGGTTCATTAAAATAGCTGCGTCTAAACCAACGTTGTGTGGAGATTCTTGAATGAATTTTTTCCACCAAGCTTTTTTAACATTATTTTTTAATTCGATTCCAAGTGGACCGTAATCCCAAGTGTTTGCAAGACCACCGTAAATTTCAGAACCAGGGAAAACAAAACCGCGATGTTTCGCTAAGTTTACAACTTGTTCCATTGAATACATAAGAAAATCCTCCTTTTGAAAGTTAACGTATTGGCGATGACATACTCTGATACTTTGGAAACGGGCAGTATATGTTAAAAAGAACATAAAAAAACGCTCATCCCAAGGCTTATTTGCCTAGGGACGAGCGTTTGCCCGCGGTTCCACCCTAGTTGATACACAAAAGGTGCATCCACTTTATCATGTATTGCTCAGGACTGCCGTTTCCTTGCGGCTTCAGGCTTTCACTATCCCTGAATCGCTTTTTATGCAAGTACTTATAAGTCCGTCATCGCTACTTATATTAATAATAATGAACATATTCTAACACGTTCTTTTTTAAATCTCAATAGAGGAACGCGTCTATCTATGATAGAGTCTCGCCTATTTTTTCGTTATTTATTCGGTAATTTTGTTTAATATGCTTAATTGCTTCGCGCTTACTTAATGGAGCGAGCTCATTGTTTTGCACGTATTCCCAAACTACATCCGGATTTGTTTTTGCATATTCACGAAGGACCCAGCCAATTGCTTTTTGAATGAAAAATTCTTTTGAAGAATGTAGTTGTCCAATAATCCAGAAAAGAAGTTCTTCATCCATCTTTTGTTTATATTTGAGTTGGAATAAAATAGTGGCACGTTGTAACCAAATGTTATCTGATGCAATCCATTTTGGGATATAGGCAGAAATCAATTCTGGATGTTGTAAAAAGATATTACCTAAAAATGTAGGTACGATGCTATCGACAGTGTCCCACCAAGATTTTGTTACAATCAATTCTTCTAAGAAGGGGATATGTGTTTCGTTTATATGCTTTTTATATTTTTGCATAATATCAAGTGCAGCCGCTTGGAATTCACGTTCTGGTAAGTCCCAAAGTTCAAGTACGATAATTTGGAAGTCTCTTTTATCTGGGAGAGTATGTATTTGAATGATGTCTTTTAATAATTGGCGTCTTTCCGGTGTTTGAATACCTAGAAATGGGAAGTGATTTTTCATATAACGAGCCATAGGTTCTGCTTTTTCAAGATTTTGATGAGCTGTAAAATGCTCTTGTAATGCTTTTACAAATGGATGCATACGTGTTTCTCCTCTCTTATTCTCTTTCTTCTCTTATTATACAAAGAGTTTGGATAAATTTTAAAACATAACTTGCAATGTAATGAAATATGTTGAAAGTAGAGAGGAGAGGATAAGATGGAGGATCAAGGCGTACTAGCAGGTTTCTTTGCTCTTAGTTTTGCGTTTATTCTTGTTATATTGATTTGGGCAATTATTTCATATTTGTTAACGGCTTTTGCACTTTATTCGATGGCGAAAAATGATGGTGCAACGGACGGGGTGCTTGCGTTTATTCCGTTTTTGAATAGTAAGACGTGGGGGGACTTAGCGAAAGATAAATTACCAGATTTTTTGAAAGAAGAAGCAGGGTGGAAAGTATTCGGCATATATGTTGCATGTTTCATTTTTAATTTCGTACCAATTATAAGTTTACTAGCAACAGCTGTATCGATTGTATTGTCCATTTATCTTATCTACGCTATTTTAGACAGATACGGAACGAACTCTATATTATTTACGATTATTCATGTAATCACATTTTCGGTGTTCTTACCGATTCACTTATTTATTATTCGAAATGAACCGGTGAGATATAAAGAGTAGATTTTTCATTTTTGTTGATAAGTAGCTATAAGTAAAAAAGCGCCCTGATTATCAGAGCGCTTTTTCTACTACATAAGGTAGCGTAAATAAATATAAATGTGAGAAATGATTAATGAAACGATCATAATTGGGAAACCGACTTTTAGGAAGTCCATGTAACTAAATTTATGTCCTTCGCGGCTCGCGATACCTGCAACGATTACGTTAGCAGAAGCTCCGATTAATGTTCCGTTTCCGCCCAGACAAGCACCTAGTGCTAATGCCCACCATAATACATCGATTTGTGCGTCAGATGGTGATAAGCCTAGCCCAACTGCCATATCGTTAATAAGTGGAATCATTGTTGCGACGAATGGGATGTTATCAATTGTTGCAGAGGCGATACCAGATACCCATAAAATAAGGATGGATGCGTAAGAAATATCTCCGCCTGTTATACCAATTACTTTTTGAGCTAACATTTTGATAAGACCGATATCGATAAGTCCTCCAACAAGTACGAATAACCCTGCGAAGAAGAAGATTGTTACCCACTCTACGCTTGCAAATACTTCTTCAATTTCATGCTCTTTCACACCAATTAACATAAGTACAGTAGCACCAGTTAAGGCGATAATAGCGGCATCGATATGGAAAATAGAATGAGTCATGAAACCTACAATCGTAAGTCCAAGTACCGTTAAAGATTTTTTCATTAATACTGGGTCTTTAATGTATTGTTTTTCATCTAAGCTCATTAATTTTTTAACTTGTACAGGATCGGCAATTAATTGTTTGCGATACATGAAGTAAAGTATTATCGCTGTAACTGCAATAATAATAATTACAATAGGTGCTAGATTCAATAGGAAAGCATTGAAGTCTAAATGCTTATTTGCAGAACCAATCATAATGTTAGGTGGATCACCAATTAATGTTGCTGTTCCTCCAATGTTTGAAAAAATAATTTCAGAAAGTAAATAAGGAACAGGATTTACTTGCAGTATGCGCGTAATAGATAAAGTAACTGGAACAACAAGAAGTACAGTTGTAACGTTATCTAAAAATGCGGAGCCAAGCGCGGTAAGTAAGGAAAGTGAAATTAAAATTTTAATTGGATTTCCTTGTGCCCCTTTTGCTGCTTTAATGGCAACGTATTGGAAGACACCTGATTTACTCGTAATGTTCACCAAAATCATCATACCGATGAGTAGCGTAATCGTTCCCCATTCAATATGTTTCGTAAAGGCGTTATGTAAATCGACGACCCCCACAATTACCATGAGTGCTGCACCAAGAAGTGCGATGACAGCGCGATTAATTTTTTCAGAAATAATAATGGCATATGTAATTAAAAAGACTGCGATAGCAAAATAATACTGCCAGTTAGCGAGTTCTTGCGTTGTTTCGTGCAAAAATCTCATCTCCTTTCATTCACTTTTTCTTAGTGTGTCAAAAATGCTCTAGAAGAAACACACATAACGTCATTATAAAGTAGGAAAATGGCGGATGTAAATGAAAGGAGAGATTTTGTCATATTTTCTGCATAGGTCATTTTTTCTTATTTTTTAAAATATTTGTGGGCATTTGACATATATATAAGATACATCCAATCTGAATATTTAAAATGGAATTAGCATTCGAGCTTGTTCGTGTAGGAGTGTCAAATAGAAAGGAATGACAAAAATGATAAGGAAGGGATCGTATGGATGAACAACGATTTTTATTTTTAGACTTTGAGTTTACGATGCCCCAGCATAGAAAGAAACCGAAAGGATTTTTTCCAGAGATTATTGAGGTAGGACTCGTTTCAGTTGCTGGCTGTAAGGTAGAAGATACGTATTCATCACATGTTAGGCCGAAAACATTTCCCTCTTTAACGGATCGATGTAAGAAGTTTTTAGGAATAAAACAAGAAGTCGTGGATAAAGGGATTTCATTTCCTGAACTCGTTAAGAAGCTTTCAGAATACGAAACGAAATGTAAACCGACAATTGTAACGTGGGGAAATATGGATATGAAAGTGCTGAAGCATAATTGTGAAATGGCAGGGATAGCTTTTCCATTCTTCGGACAGTGTCGTGATTTATCGCTTGAGTATAAGAAGTTTTTTGGAGAAAGAAATCAAACAGGATTATGGAAAGCAATTGAGGCGTATGGAAAAGTAGGGACAGGGAAGCATCATTGTGCGCTTGATGATGCAATGACGACGTACAACATTTTTAAACTAGTAGAAAAAGATAAAGAGTATTTAGTAAAACCAGCACCTCCAACATTAGGAGAACTTGTTGATTTTTCAAAAGTGTTAAAGAAAGTGAGCACACAGTAACGACCAAATTGCACATTATGTAATTTGGTCGTTTTGTTTTTTAGAGTTTGTAGTCTTTCTTTAACTGTTCTAATGTTTCTAGACTACGCTCTGCAAAAGGTGAATCATCTTCAGAAAATGAATTCATTTGAGTTTCTAATGCTAATTTTAGTGAATCTGTATAATCCGGAATTTCTCCTTCATATTTCTTCACCATTTGTTCTGGAATGTTCGTTTGCTCACGAAAAGCTAAAGCACGTCTTTCGTGGAAAAATGGTACGTCAGCTTGTTTTACGTTATGTAAGTCACCTTGCACCGGATGTTTTAAAACAGCTAATACTTTTACGACGTAACTGCCAGGGCGGCTATTTGTAACCTCGCCAATGTATTTTCCTGTTTTATAAATACCAGTAACGATTTCACCAATTTCAAATGTTTCTCTCATATTTTTCACCTCAAGTTTATAGTAAGGAAAGTGAGGGAAGGAGTCAAAGAAATCCTTCGTTTTCAGAACGCCCCTTGAGAATATGGGTAGGTTGCACTATAATTTAAAATGATATAACAGAAAATTCTGATGTTTTTCGAATCCTATAATAAGGAGTGTTCCGTATGATGCCTTTATATTTTCCGGAAGATAAAACAGAATATATTATTCCGGGGATTGTTTGTGTTCTATTTATCATCGGTGCGATTGCTACGTGGCGTATGTTCATTCGTGTATCAAAACGAGAAGCAGAGCGATTACAGAAAGTTGAAGAAAAGCTGTTAGCTGAAAAGAAACAGTAACTCATTTTTGTATGTTTCCCTCTATGCTCGGACAATCTAAGGGCAGAATATATTTTGGAGGGAATAAAATGAAAAAACGGCTTTTTTTCAGTTGTTGTTTACTATTTCTGATGGCAGGTTGTGACCAAGGAAAGCCGAAAGAAATTGACGTGAAATTACATAATGCTTCAGGTGATGAAGTGGGGACTGCGAAAGTAACTCAGCAAACAAGCGGAGTGAAAATTAAGATTAAAGGGGAAGGTTTCACGCCAGGACCACACGGACTACATGTACATGAAATCGGAGAGTGTAAGGCACCTCGTTTTGAATCATCTGGGAATCATTTTAATCCAGATGATAAAAAGCATGGACTCCTTAATCCGAAGGGCGCAGAAAACGGTGATTTACCGAACGTAGTTGCAGATGGTTCTGGAAAGATTAAAGCAGAAATCGATGCACCTCACATTACACTTGAAGAAGGGAAAACGACGATTCATAGAAAAGATGGAGCGTCTATTATTATTACAGAAAACCCTGATGATGGTATGACTCAACCGACAGGTAAATCAGGGGATCGAATTGCTTGTGGCGTAATTGTAAAAAAAGCATCGGATATGAAGAAAAAGTAAAAGCTACCGTGAATGGTAGCTTTCTTTGTGAAATGTAATTGAAAATATATCAGCGATTATTGGAATATATCGACTGTAACTCAAATTATATCGGCGATTATTGGAATATATCGACCGTAACTTGAAATATATCGACTTACCGACAAAATATGACAAAGGAGTCTGCCCCAAGAATGATTCGGGACAGACTCCTTTCTTATTATGAAAACGTATGACGCAGTCTGTTTAAAATTTCTTCTAAAACAGATCGTGGACAGCCGATGTTAATTCGAATATGTTCTTCGCCACCTAACCCGTATTTCTCACCAGGTTCAACGATGATTTTTCCTTTTTCCTCAAGTAGTGCGGTACGCTCGTTTTGAGAAAGCTTTAGACGAGAACAATCAATCCATAATAAAAAGCTACCTTCTGGCTTCGTTACGGAAAGAGCAGGTATGTGAGTTTTAATATATTCACAAGCAAATTGAGCATTATCTTCTATATATAATCGAATTTCGTTTAGCCAATCATTACATTCTGTATAGGCGCTTTGCATCGCTGTATAAGCGAAGATATTTAACCCGTGGAAGCCTTGTCTGTACTGGATAGCTGTAAAGGCATGACGGAGCTTTTCGTTTGGAATGATAATGATCGACGCTTGTAATCCAGCGATATTAAATGTTTTACTTGGAGCCATGCAAGTGATAGTGCGCTCTGCTAATTCTTCAGATAAGGAAGCGAACGGTGTATGTGTATGGTCTGCATAAATGATATCGGAATGAATTTCATCCGCCACAACGATTACGTCATATTTAGTACATAACGATCCGAGCTGCACAAGTTCCTCTTTCGTCCAAACGCGTCCGATTGGGTTATGAGGGCTACAAAGAAGCATGAGTTTGATGCCTTGCTGAAACTGCTTTTCTAAATGCTTGAAGTCTATCACATATGTATCATTTTGTTTCTGTAATGGACTCACGCATAACTGCCTGTTGTTTGTTGTGACCATTTCGAAAAATGGAGGATAAATAGGTGGTTGTACGAGAACAGATTCGTTTTCTTTGGTGAAAGCCTGTATGCTCGTACTAAGAGCTGGAACGATTCCGGCGCTAAAGACAATCCATTCTTTTTGAATATCCCAGTCGTATTGTTGTTTTGCCCAGTTACAAATAATATCTCCAATATTTTCGGGAGGAAGTGTATAGCCAAAAATCGGATGTTCGATTCGTTGTTTTAAGGCAGTTTGAATTGGTTTTGATACTTCAAAATCCATATCAGCAATCCAAGCATGGATAAGTTCTTCGTTTTTATATGTATCCCATTTTGTGCTATGCGTTCCACGTCGATTGATTGCTTTATGAAATAGTTGCATAAGTTTGCTCCCTTCTTCTGTAAAACCAATAAGTTATGAAAGTTCTCTCTCTTCTTATAGAATAGCTGATGTGATAGGATAAAGAAAAGTATTAAAAAGTGAAAAGGCGGGAAGCGAATGGGTACATATGAAAAGATGATAGAGGTTGTGAAGAATTGGGATCCGTTTCAAATGGGACCGGAGTTTTATGAAACAGAAGCGAGCGATGTTGTGAGCGTCATAAGTGTGTTTGACGATCCAAAATATATCGCAAAGAAGATTCAACATATATACTTTATGTCTTTTGAGGAAGTACCTGCGCTTGAAAAATGTGAGAAATTAGCTGTGGAATTACTTGTAATAAAAGAAGGCGGAAGCTGTTCATTATAGGCTGTCGGGATTTCCGACAGCCTTTTTTATATTATCCCGCTATTTGCTGGGTAGTAAGACCTTCACCTCAAAATTTAGCGGAAGCAAAGAAGTTAGGTGGAGGCTGATTAAAGTTTCATTTTATTGCGCGGAAAAAGCGATAATTTCTTCATAAACATGTTCAGGCTTTTCTTCAGGTAGTAAATGTCCTGTATTTTCGTAAGAAATAAATTTTGAATTCGGTAAATCTTTGTGTAGACGATGACCTACATGTACAGGGACGACGCGGTCTTTTTCACCCCAAATGAGTAGGATAGGTGTTTCGATTTTTTGTAATTCAGTTGAAGATAAGTCACCTTCACGGTCTCGTATCATGCGAGTTAAAGCGGGAAATATACGGTCGTCATAAAAAGGAGCGGAGTAACCTTTTTTCATTTCATCGTCAATTAATGAGTGATCATGAACGACATTCATTAAGTTATGAACAATGCCGCGCCTTATAATCCAGTTCTTTACGTATAAATGAAAGAACGGTAAATAAGAAGAGTATAGTAAAGGTAAGGTTGCGCGCGCTAAATAGCTCGAGCTACATAGTAAAATCGTCTTTGAAATGAGTTCAGGACGTATACGGTTTACATAGAGAGAAATTTGCCCACCCATAGAATGCCCAACTAATACAATGTTTGAGAGAGATAAATGTTCAATTAAATCAATAATAATCGTTGCTAAATTGTGATAAGAATACTTAAACAGATGAGACTTATCACTTTTTCCGAACGGTGGCAAATCAAGAGCAATGACTGTTCCTTCCTTCGATAGTAAAGGAATTAGACGGCGGTAACTGAATGAGGAAGATAAAAAGCCGTGAACGAGTATGAAAGTAGGACGTTCTGTTTTATTATCATGTTCATACAATTCGTAATGAACAGTAGTGCCGCGAGTGGAAAAAGTGAAATAAGGACAAGTATATTTATGATTCATTTTTTGTCACTCCATTGATTTTTGTTCATATCATCTCCAAGGAAGAAGAAAATATGTTAACAAAAAAAGGCAAGATGACGATGTCATCTTGCCTTTCGTTTATTCAGTATTACCCGCGAACAATATTAGGCGGTGTTTTTCCTTGTAACCCTGCAACTAAATTTTCAGCGGCGGTCATGGCCATTTGCTGACGAGTTTTTAATGTTGCAGATCCGATATGTGGTAAAGTCACAACATTTTGTAATGATAAGAGTGGATTATCTTTTTGAATCGGCTCTTGTGTAAATGTATCGATACCTGCTGCAAAGATTTTCTTTTCTGTTAAAGCATGGATTAACGCTTTTTCATCTACTGTTTTGCCGCGAGAAGCATTAATGAAGATTGCTGTCTCTTTCATTAATGAAAATTCCTTTTCTCCGATAAGGTGATATGTTTCATCTGTTAATGGAGTAAGAAGAACAATAAAGTCAGACTGATTCAGTAGCGTCTGTAAATCACAATATGTAGCATCGAATTTTTGTTCAGCTTCTTCTTTACGACGGCGGTTATAGTAAAGAACATTCATATCAAATCCGAATTTTGCTCGTTTTGCAACGGCTTCTCCAATTCGGCCCATACCGATAATACCAATTGTGCTATGGTGTACATCTAGTCCGAAGTGTTCTTTTCCGATTTCAGCGTTCCATTCACCATTTTTCACGTAAGAATCGAGTTCGCAAACGCGGCGCCCAGCTGATAGCATAAGGGCGAAAACGAGATCAGCTACTGTATCATCTAATACGTATGGTGTATTTGTTCCGATAACATTTCGGTTTTTCATCGCTTGTAAATCAAAATTATCGTAACCGACAGAAATGTTGCTCACTACTTTTAAGTTAGGAGCTACTGTCAGTAATTCTTCATTAATAGCAGATCCGAAATTTAATAACCCATCTTTATCTTGTATTTTCTCTAATAGAATATCACGAGGTACTTTCTCATTTTGATCCCATTTTTCATAATCACAGTGTTCTGATAAATAGTTTTCTACAAATGTTGGAACTGGTTCAGCAATATAAACTTTTGGTTTCACGGTTCCATCCCCTTTCGCTTTATCCCGCATTTTTCCGCTGATTAAAGTTTCACTTTATTTTGACATAATTCAATAGAAAAATCTTCTTTTCAAACTTGAAAGGGTATTTGTATAATTTAGACACAAACGAAAAGGAAGGATGATTTATATGGTGACAGAAAAAGAATTAGAATTATTAGCTTGTCTTGAAAAGAGTAGTCGATTATCTGTAGATACATTAGCGAAGCTGTTAAATATAGAAGTAGAAGAAGTAAAGAAGATGGTTGCGAGATTAGAAAATGAAAAGATTATTGTGGATTATGTAACACATATCGATTGGACGAAAGTGAAAGAACATACAGGTTTAACGGCAATGATCGATGTGAAAGTTACGCCAAAGCACGGCGTTGGATTTGATGCGGTTGCTGAGCAAATTTATCGTTATTCAGAAGTGAAATCCGTTTATTTAATGTCAGGGACATATGATTTTTCTATTACATTAGAAGGGAAAACGATGGGGGAAGTAGCGATGTTTGTTTCTGAGAAATTAGCAACAATTGAATCTGTCGTTTCTACAACTACTCATTTCATTTTGAAGAAGTATAAACATGAGGGTGTTATTTATGAAAAAGACGATGATGATAAGCGAATTGTGGTGACACCATGAAGCAATTTGAACTATCTAGATCAGCAGAATCTTTAAAACCATCTGGTATTCGAAAATTTTTTGATTTAGCAGCAAATATGAAAGGTGTTATTTCCCTCGGGGTAGGAGAGCCAGATTTTGTTACCCCTTGGAATGTAAGGCAAGCATGTATTCGTTCTTTGCAACAAGGGTATACGTCATATACAGCAAATGCAGGATTATTAGAGCTCCGTCAAGAAATAGCAAAGTATCTAAAAAAACAATTTGCAGTATCTTATGACCCAAGTGATGAAATCATTGTTACAGTTGGAGCGAGCCAGGCGTTAGATGTAGCGATGCGCGCCATTATAAATCCTGATGATGAAGTGCTCATTATTGAACCAAGCTTCGTTTCTTATGCACCACTTGTGACATTAGCTGGAGGAGTTCCGGTTCCTGTGGCGACTACTTTAGAAAATGAGTTTAAAGTACTACCAGAACAAATTGAAGCAGCTATTACAGCGAAAACAAAGGCGATTTTGCTTTGTTCACCAAATAACCCGACAGGTGCAATGCTAAATAAATCCGAGCTTGAAGAAATAGCAGTGATTGTTGAGAAGTACAATCTAATTGTATTATCTGATGAAATTTATGCAGAGCTTGTATACGACGAAGTATATACAAGTTTCGCGAGTATTAAAAATATGCGTGAGCATACGATTTTAATTTCGGGATTTTCAAAAGGGTTTGCGATGACAGGATGGCGTCTCGGTATGATTGCAGCTCCTGTTCAATTTTCAGAATTAATGCTCAAAATCCATCAGTATTCAATGATGTGTGCACCGACGATGTCTCAGTTTGCAGCACTTGAGGCGTTACGGGCAGGGAACGATGAAGTGATTCGAATGAGAGATAGTTATAAGAAGCGTCGTAACTTCATGACGAAATCTTTCAATGAAATGGGTTTAACGTGTCATGTGCCAGGCGGAGCATTTTATGTTTTCCCTTCTATATCTTCAACAGGATTATCTTCAGCGGAATTTGCAGAACAGTTATTGCTGGAAGAAAAAGTGGCTGTTGTCCCTGGTAGCGTATTTGGCGAAAGTGGTGAAGGTTTTATTCGTTGTTCTTATGCAACATCGCTTGAACAACTTATGGAAGCAATGAAGAGAATGGAACGGTTTGTAGAGAATAAAAAAAGGACAAAACGTAATACGTTTTGTCCATAAAAGGGGGGGAATACTAGAAAGCCATGTGTTAGTATTCTATCCCAATATTGGATAATTATACTTCTTTAAGGGAAATTTTTCATGAATTTTGAATGAGTTCTGTCATAGTGGTATAATTTACTAATATAAGGTATACGCATTCTAGATAACGTTATCTAGAATGCGTACTAACCAATCGGATATTTAAAATAAATATATCTGCTTTGCTCTCTATAATTGTAGAGAGAATGGTAAACGTATGGGAGTGTTTCATATGTCAGAACAATATACAACAGGAGTGGTTGTAACAGGGAAAGTGACTGGAATTCAAGATTACGGTGCGTTTGTAGCGTTAGATGCAGAAACACAAGGGCTTGTGCATATATCTGAAATTACAAATGGATATGTAAAGGATATTCATGACTTTTTAAAGGTCGGCGATACAGTAGAAGTAAAGGTACTTTCAATTGATGAAGAGCACAGAAAAATGAGTTTATCGTTAAAAGCGGCGAAAAGAAAACAAGGAAGGATTCTTATACCGAACCCATCTGAAAACGGATTTAATACGCTGCGAGAAAAGTTGGCAGAATGGATTGAAGAGTCCGAGTTAACAAAGTAAAAGAGGAACGCATATGAGCGTTCCTCTTTTACTTTATCTTATGATATATATTTGCAAATATGATTGCATGCAATCATATTCGTATGTCGGAGGTGAAAGGACATACTGATTATCGAATTTCGTTTGTTTCTGGGTGCGTACCAAGATTTTCAGATGGTTTAAACAGTAAACCAAGGTTGATAAGCCCAGATATACCAACGATGCCGTAAATAATACGTGCAAGAGCTGAATTTTGTCCACCGAAAATGGCTGCTACTAAGTCAAACTGGAAAAACCCGATTAGTCCCCAGTTCACAGCGCCAATTACAGTAAAGACTAATGCGATACGTTGTAAAGTACTCATGAAAAAGCCCCCCTTAATTGTGAAGCATGAGCAAGCGAAGAGTTAATTAACTCTTTTATAGAATGGGGTAGTTATGTTGTTTTTATACATAAAAAATGTTTGAAAGAAGATGTATATACATCTATACCGAAAAATGCGAATTTTTATGCAAAAAATGAACTTTTTCTAAAAAATATATATTGGTTACGTTTACAATGTTTGAATCGCTTGATTTACAACTTCAGTTTCGCTAAAGTGAATACAGAAATACATATCCATAATTGGAGGGAAAAAGATGAGTACACATGTAACGTTCGACTATTCTAAAGCGTTATCCTTCATCGGTGAACATGAAATCACTTATTTACGTGATGCAGTGAAAGTAACACATCACGCAATCCACGAAAAAACTGGAGCTGGGAACGATTTCCTTGGGTGGGTAGACCTTCCGCTTCAATATGACAAAGAAGAATTTGCTCGCATTCAAAAATGCGCAGAAAAAATTAAAAATGACTCTGACATTTTACTTGTTGTAGGTATCGGTGGTTCTTACTTAGGAGCACGTGCAGCAATCGAAATGTTAAACCATTCTTTCTACAACACGCTTTCTAAAGAACAACGTAAAACTCCACAAGTGCTATTTGTTGGACAAAACATTAGCTCCACTTACATGAAAGATTTAATGGACGTATTAGAAGGTAAAGACTTCTCTATTAACGTTATTTCCAAATCAGGTACAACAACAGAGCCAGCACTAGCATTCCGTATCTTCCGTAAGTTATTAGAAGAAAAGTATGGAAAAGAAGAAGCTCGCAAACGTATTTATGCAACTACAGATAAAGCGCGTGGTGCATTAAAAACATTAGCTGATAACGAAGGTTACGAAACATTTGTTATTCCAGATGATGTTGGAGGTCGTTTCTCTGTATTAACGCCAGTTGGTTTATTACCAATCGCAGTAAGTGGCTTAAATATTGAAGAGATGATGAAAGGTGCAGCTGCTGGTCGTGATGACTTCGGAACATCAGAACTAGAAGAAAATCCAGCTTACCAATATGCAGTAGTTCGTAACGCTTTATACAATAAAGGAAAAACAATTGAAATGCTTGTTAACTATGAACCAGCACTTCAATACTTCGCTGAGTGGTGGAAACAGTTATTTGGTGAAAGTGAAGGAAAAGATCAAAAAGGTATTTTCCCATCTTCAGCAAACTTCTCAACTGATTTACACTCATTAGGTCAATACGTTCAAGAAGGTCGTCGTGACTTATTTGAAACAGTCCTTAAAGTAGGTAAATCTACACATGAACTAACAATCGAATCAGAAGAAAACGATTTAGACGGATTAAACTACCTTGCTGGTGAAACTGTAGACTTCGTAAACACAAAAGCATACGAAGGTACATTACTTGCACATAGCGACGGGGGAGTACCAAACTTAATCGTCAATATTCCTGAATTAAATGAGTACACATTCGGTTACCTTGTATACTTCTTCGAAAAAGCATGTGCGATGAGCGGCTACTTATTAGGCGTGAATCCATTTGACCAACCTGGAGTAGAAGCATATAAGAAAAACATGTTTGCTTTACTTGGTAAACCAGGATTTGAAGAATTAAAAGCAGAATTAGAAGAGCGTTTAAAATAATAAAAAGCGACCGCGGTCGCTTTTTATTATTTTATCGAAAAGTCCATCAGTATATTCAAACTAAAGTGGGTATGCTAAAGGAAAAGTCTAGGAGGGATGGGCTTGATTCCGATTCAATCAAATTTAGAAGGACGTACATATGCGTTATATAAGTTAGAAGAGATTATGAAACCACTTGGATATAGCATTGGTGGTAATTGGGATTATGATAAAGGATGCTTCGATTACAAAATCGATGAAGAAGATGGGTATCAATTTTTACGAGTGCCATTTACAGCCATTGATGGAGAACTAGATGTACCAGGCGTAATAGTTCGTCTTGGAACGCCGTATATTCTTTCGCACGTATATCAAGACGAACTAGATGATAATGTGAATACTTTAACAGCTGGAACAAGTGGAATGGATCAATTTGCTGAGCCGAAAGATCCAGATGGAGATGTGAAAAGAAAATATATCAATATTGGGAAAGTGCTCATGCAAGAATTAGAGCGTCATTTTACTAATGGTGAATAACAATGAGTATGTCGCTTTCAATGAGAACAAAGGAATGAACTGGATTAATCATATATTGTTCGTCGCGCTTTATACCTAGTAAGAGAATGTTTTGCTTTAAAAGAGTATAGCTACAATTGGCAAAAGTTTGTCCGGTGCAGGACGATGGAAGCTCCATCAGTTGTAATTTATTATCAGAGATTTCGTCGTAAAGTGAAAATAGTACACCTGAAATGGAAGGGAATAAAAGAGAAGCGGTAAATACATAGCTCGTTAATTTATTTCCTTCTATAATTTCTGACACGCCAGCTCTCGTTGCATTTTGTATTTGTTCAGAAGTAAGAAGTTCAGCGATGCAGTGAATGTTTGGGTTGAGCCCTTTTGCAGTTAAAATATTTAAAATGGACTGTGTATCCGCTAAGCTTTCGTTTTTTTCTTTATCAGCTGTTATTAATATGGTGTGTGCCGTTGCAATATTAGCCTTTAATAAAGTTTGATCGTGATGCGGACAACCTTTTATAAATTCTAAATGATGAAATGGTTTTGGGAGTAAAGAAAGTGTTTCATCAATTAAAACGATATCAAGGTTTGGTTGTAATACGTGCATTTGCTTTACAACATGTTTTGCGCGCTCATTCCAGCCAACGATAATCATATGACCGTTAGAAGTAGCGGCTTCTTCACCTTTAATTTTCATATATTGTTTATTAATCATTTCAGTAGCAAACAGCACCATATAATAAGAACAAAAGCCAGTTCCTAATAAAATAATACTTATACCTATTAGTTTTCCTATCGTCGTATGGGGAGCAAAGTCGCCATATCCAACTGTAAAAATGGTAACGATTGACCACCAAATTCCGTCAAACCATGTAGTGAAATGAAAAGGTTCTAATCTATGTATAAGAAAACCGGAAAAAGCAGTCAGTACAATAATAAAACAAATTAAACGAAAAATAATGGAATCACGAAATGTATCTACTAAATTCGGACGGGATTTCAATTGCCTATTCCTCCTTACTTTGTAGGACTACATTCATTGTTGCCATTATAGAAAAAAGAAAAACTCTCTAATTAAAGAGAGTTTGTTTTACGTTACATACTTTCCACTTCAGTTTGTTGGACACTTTCAAGATGCTGGAGAGCATAGTAAACATCAGCGGTATGTCTTTTTTGATCAATGGACAGTTTAAGATGTAAATAGTGAGAACCGTTTTCTAATGTTTTAAGCTTCATATTCTTAACTTTTATATCCATTTCTTTTATTTCTTCAATTACGATTGGGATATTGTCCATATTTCGTACAACAAGTTTCACAGCGATATCACGTTGACGAAATGATCTAGGGCCTACATATTTCATTGCGAGTGGTATAAGTTCGACACTAATCATAAGGAAACACATTCCGAATATCGCTTCAATATAGAATCCGGCCCCAACAGCAATACCAATACCAGAAGCACCCCAGATCATAGCGGCAGTCGTGAGCCCTGCAATGCTATCGTTGCCTCTTCTTAAAATTACGCCAGCACCTAAAAAACCAATTCCTGATACAATTTGAGCGGCAAGTCGAAGTGGATCCATATTCATATGATCGGTATGTGGTAAGTTATAAGCTGCTTTAATAGAAACAATCGTTAGGAGGCAACTAATAATAGAAATAACTAAACACGTTTTTAAACCAAGTGGTTTCCGTTTTAATTCGCGTTCTAAACCAATGGCAAATCCTAAAATAGCCGAGAGACCTAGTTTGATTAATAAATCGGTATAGTCCATATATATTCCTCCTTGTATGATATGCTATATGAATAAAACGCTTATTATAGAAAGAAACGTCTTTTGATAGAGTAACTTTATATAAAATATATGTAGGAATTGCTCATACATGAAAGAGATATTTCGTTTAAGTATATGATATAAAAAAAGAAATGTGGGCAGTTTTAAAAAAAGTTTATAAAAGGTGTTGCATTTCATTTTTCACCATGATATATTAATAACCGTCGCTGATGCGGAAACGCAGAAAACGACAAAAAAGAAATTGAAAAACTTAGTTGACATCGAAAAACGAAGATGTTAACATAAGG
>NZ_JBEUTW010000003.1:0-16737 GCF_040492675.1 Bacillus sp. AP50 | reverse complement strand
ATGATAAATATTCCCAATATGAAACTTATATCTCTATAAAAAAAGAAGTAGCTATCATGCTACTCCTTTTTGCTTTGTTTCTCATATTGTTCAAACGTATGAATTCTTTCAAAAATTGGTGGGTGCGTGTATAAGAAAAATTTTACTAACGCAGGGGGATTTACTTGGCTTAAACTTGTTTTTGATAAATATTGAAAAGTTTTCACACCAGATTTCCCATCCTTCGTCATATTTAAAGCATATTGATCTGCCGCTCTTTCTTCTATACGTGAAACGTAGTTTGTTGCTGGTTGTGCTGCAAAAGAGAGGACAGAAGAAATTAAGAAAAATAAAGGTAACATGGAGAAACATGCTACTTTTGAAATTTGCAATGTATCTCCCCATTTGCGAATACACATATTTATAATACGACTAATTAAAAACATACCTATAAACGATAGCAATACATAACTTGCAACGCCAAAATATATATGTTTCATAACATAATGCCCCATTTCATGGGCCATTATAAATAAAATCTCTTTATCTTTTAACTGCTTAAGTGTTGTATCCCACATTACAATACGGGCGTTAGGGCCAATTCCTGTTACGTAAGCATTTAATGCATTCGTTTTTTCTGACATATTTACTTCATATACGTGTTTAGCAGGAATGTCCGCTTTGTCTGCTATCGCTAAAATTTTCGTTTCTAATTCTTTATTTTTCAGCGTCGAGAAGTCGTTATACAGTGGATCAATAACGACAGGCTGTATGAATGTTAAAAAGATTGTAAATGGAACAGAGAGCGCCCATCCTGCGAGCCACCATCTCTTCGGAAATTTACGGATAAGCCATAATAGAACGGTAACTACGATTAACATAGTCGCATAACTTTCCCAAAAACCGATAACATGATCTTTTATCCAGCTTTGTGTACTTTGTGTTGAAATGCCGTAATCAACGGACACTTTCCGGCCAATCCATTGCATCGGTAAGGCAAGCACTGTTGTCAGTAATGATAAATAAAAGAAATAAATCGCAACTTGCAAAACACTTATTTTAGTCGTTTCCTTCGACCATTTCTCAAACTTTCTTGAAATACCTAGCACAAGTACAAATAATAAAATAATCCATTCAAGAGGCGTCGCTAAAAAGTATAGTAAATTTTTCACGCGCGAATAATCTTGGCTTAGCGTAAGCTCTCTCGTACTCATAAACGTTTCTGGATCTGCACTCGTTCCCTTATACATGTCCGGAATAAGTTCATGATTCCATCCAAATAAATACCAATATATAAGTAACGCAAATCCAACGTACAAAAAAAGCGACCAACCGATAACCTTCTTCACGCTATTCCCTCCTCTATGCTGCCTGTCTATTATTATTGTAAGTTCGTACACGCTAAATTAGAACAAGCTTATTATGTGAATTGCTCTGGATCTTTTTATTTACATAAAAAAACTCTTCTACATAAGAAGAGTTTTACCTATCTTTAAACACTTTCTTCGGTTCACAATCCGTACACTTACAAACCAACACGTACCCTACTTCCTTTTTAGATAAAATAAAAAGCCTCTTTAAGGAAGTACATCTATTAATAAACTAAAATCTTGTAAAGAGAAAGAACTATATTTCATAATACCCTGTACGGCTAAAAGTAAAACAAGACCGATCACACACATATAGTTAACGCTTTCTTCATTCTTTTTTTCAGTAACGACTCCACCACTTATACATAAAATCCCTAGCAAATGGAGCGCTAAATACATGAAAAAATAAGCTTCCTCCCAGCGCAAAATAACATTCACTGTCGTTATTAACACTAGACTAAGTAAAATCAAATAAAAAAACTTATTTGATGATATCGTTTCATTCATATAATTTTATACATCCCTTTCAAATTTCGAATTAATGATGTTTCAAAGCTATAAAGTAAATGATTGTTTTTATACCATAAAACAAAAGGAAAGCCACCATTACTTTCTCGAATACTTTATGAATCCACATATACTTCTCTTCATTCTTTTTGAAGATGCGCTTCATCATTTCTTCTACAATTAGACCAAATATTAGTAAAACCCCGAACACAATAAGAAGAGAAATAATATTTTCTTTTAAATGAGTACTAGAAAATACGTAATACTCTGGAAACACAATCGTATCTACTACAGGTTGAAGCCAATGACAAACGCTTTTATCACACATATCTGTAATAGACGTAGAATCTATAATGTCTTTTAATATTTTTTCAACCGTCTTCTTCATCTTATTTACTCCCGACTACATCTGAAAAGCTCTTTTCCTGCTCTGCATATATAACCGGCACTTCTTTACTCCAATATTTGCGATTAACAAATAAAAAGATAAGTACTAAGTTTAATCCTGTTATAAAAATAATAAGTCCAGGAAAGAATGTCGTATAATTTGAGAAATCGGCAAAACTAATAATTTTTTCTCTACTTATTAGAAAAGAAGCACCTATTACAAATGCATTGTTTAACATATGTATTGCAATTGGCATGAGTAAACTTTTCGTACGAATATATACGATTGACAATACGATGCTGAATATGGCTGCACCGAGGAAATCAACATGTAACAACGCAAACAATATTGCTACAACGATGGTCGCTATGCTCGTTCCCCATTTTGTTGCAAAACGTTGAAGTAAAAATCCGCGAAAAACAAATTCCCCGATAATTGGTGCGATGAATACGACCCTAATGACTTGAGATACATATCCCCCAGTACTATCTACAATTGGTTCATGCAGGGCGTTCATAATAAAGTCCGGTGTAATCCATGCAAAACTATACATATACAAAATAAGATACCCGTAACTAAACATGCATAACATAACCGTAATGTATAAAACTTGTACCAAGTTAAATGTTTCATTTTTATTAACAAATAATGAAAATGAAATGTGGTGCTTTCTATACTCATAAGAAATCCATACCATCGGAAGGATATAGAATATAAGGATATTTATAAAAGAAGAATTTTGTATATGAAATATACTTGTTAGCAAATCGCCACTACTTCTCGCTATTAAAATTAATAGTGCAAATACAATTAAAAAATATCTAGCTCGCATCACTTGAAACGGGTTCACACTCATCTCCTCCCCTATGTTACTTTTATCATATCATTTGATTCTTAATTTTTTGCGAAAGAAAACCTTAAAATTTCCTTAAAAATTCCATAAGTTACAAAATGATGATATGATATTCGAGAAAATTAGGAGGGATATTTATGTACCAAGCAAATATTTTACTCGTTGATGATGAAACAGCAATTTTACAATTACTAACTACCATTCTTGAAAAAGAAGGCTTTTCTCATATTACAACTGCAACATCAGCTGAAATGGCTTTATCTCTAACTAAGCAAAACAATTACGATTTAATTATTTTAGATGTAATGCTTCCTGGACAATCTGGTTTTGATATTTGTCCAATCATTCGCCAACAAACAGATTGTCCAATTTTCTTCCTATCAGCAAAAGCATCTGATTTAGATAAAATATCCGGATTTTCATACGGTGCAGATGATTATATTACGAAACCATTTAATCCATTAGAAGTAGTAGCACGTATGAAAGCACAGCTTCGGAGACATATGAAACAAACCGTACCACACGAACAAAAACCACACTCAATTTCATTTGGAAGATTTGAAATTGATCAGCACTCTGCAGAACTAACAGTAGATGGGCACATTGTCGAATGTTCTGCTCAACTCTTTCAACTACTACTCTTCTTTTGCGAGAATCCGAACTACGTATTTTCGAAAGAGGAAATATATGAAAAAGTTTGGGGAGCACCTGCCTATAATGGCGATGACAACACTGTTATGGTCCACATTCGAAAACTACGTGAAAAAATTGAACACGATCCAAGTAAACCAGAATATATAAAAACCGTTCGCGGGCTTGGTTATAAGTTCGTTACAAAGTAGGGTGACGATATGAATTTTAATAAACGACTTATTATTCAATTTATCATGCAACACGTTTTTGTTTTAGTTACATTACTTATCGCTGTAGTTGCTGCTTTTACTTATTTAATTTTTCTTCTTACTAGTACTTTATACGAACCTAACATTCCGGATTCTGATAGTTTTACAATTTCAAGATACATCTCTTCAGAGGATGGGCATATTTCGTTACAATCTGAAGTGCAAGATTTAATAAAGGAGAAAAATGATTGGCTCCAAGTTGTAGATGAAAACGGAAAGATCCTCTACCACTTTAATACACCAAATGATGTTCCGGATGCTTATACGAAGACATCTTTAGTCGCATATATACAACATCATATCGAAAGCAATTATAAATTTACATATTGGGAAATTGAATTAGAAGAAAAGAAAGCACTTGTTATTTATGGTGGTATGTTAAAAAGCAATGCGTTACTGACAGCAATTCAAAAGGAGCATTCCTCTTTAACGATGGATTCGTTCGCATTAACAGACCAAGAAAAACAGTTACTATCTAAAGAAAAAGCAACACTTCAAATATTTAATCAAAATGGCGAAGAGGTTTTTTCCTATCCAACTGGAAAGAAAAAAACATTTTCAGCAATACAAATTGCCCTTAATGAAAAAGAACCGTGGAATCATAAAGAAAACACGTCTAGCTTTTACGATGCAAATAGTGGCAACCTTCTCGTTGTAACTGCAAAAAATGAGCACTACTATCCAGATTACGAAATTGAAGATGTATTTACTAAGAAGTTTCTCATCGGATGCGGATTAATCCTTCTTATCGTATTTGTTTATTTAGTCATTCTTTCTATTTGGTACGGTAATAAATTCGGAAAACCGTTATTACATGCGATGCGCTGGCTAAAAAATATCGCTGGTGGAAAGTATGAAGAACCTATTAGTAAAAAAGGAAAACCTGTCAGGTTCCGGCGATCTGGTAAAGAAAAATGGTCATTCCGTTTGTTTAGAGATGTAACAAGTTCACTAGAACACCTTTCTATTACACTCAAAAAAAATGATGCGATGAGGCAAGTCCTCCAGCAAACACGAGAAGAATGGATTACCGGTCTAACACACGACTTAAAAACACCACTTAGCTCTATATATGGCTACGCATTATTACTCGAATCGAATCAATATAACTGGACTGATCGTGATATTCAGCAATTTGGTAGTGTTATGAAAGAGAAATCTCAATATATGACGACATTAATTGATGATTTAAGCTTAACGTATCAATTAAAAAATAACAGCCTTCCTGCCCAACACGTAAACGTTGAAATCAATCAGTTCGTCCAAAAAGTATTATTGCAATTTATTAATAATCCAACACTTCAAAATCAAAATATTGAATTCGTACCGAGCTCAAATAAAATTCAATATTTCATTGAAGAAAAATGGTTCCAGCGTATTATCGAAAACTTACTCGTAAACGCGGTAAAACATAATAACGAAACAACTACTGTCATCGTAAAATTATCACAAAACGCTAATTCCTTTACACTCTCCATTTCAGATGACGGAAAAGGAATGGATGAAAAAACGAAAGAACTTCTATTTGAACGATATTACCGCGGAACAAACACAGAAGAAAGCAACATAGGAACTGGACTTGGCCTAGCCATTACAAAACAGCTCGTTCATGCTCATAACGGGACAATTTCCGTTGATAGTGCACTCGGAAAAGGAACGACGATTATTCTTGTGTTTCCGTTTCGTTCGTAGGAAAGACGCTATGTGGCGTCTTTTTTTCTTTTCTGGGAGAGTTTTGCGGTAATTGAAATTATGCAGATCGTTTTTTTGGGGTGTTTTAGCGGTATATGAAATTATATCGGCGCAACTCGAATTATATCAGCGATTTTCTAGATATATCGACTTACCGACAAAAACCAACAATACTAACCTACCTCCCTACTATACAAAGTAAAAATAAAACTATTAACAAATACATTTCTAAACTGTTATACTATAAATAGAAGTATAAACTAACTAAGTTTTGCATAAAATGAAGTAGACGAGGTGCTTCCAACACCCCGTCACTGCAACTAATTACCGCAAGGTGGAAGGTTGCAACTAAAGCTTATTTGCGCTTAGAAGACTTCCCACGCTTCGCAGGCAGACGGGTGGTCTTCTTTTTGCGCTTTTTTGCCGTTAATTTCTTAAATCCAAAAACTATACCTTCTCTAGCTATAGTTTTTGTAATTTCCAACAAAATTTGCAAAAGAAATTCCATACGATTACACCTCCTTTCTTCACAAAATGAAGAAAGGGCATAACCTTCCACCCGCAATATTTAATTGCTACTTTATTTTACCATTTTCATATGTATTACAGATAAAACAATACAAATTTAACAATCCACTTATAAAAAAAGCGAACCATCTCCCAATGATTCGCCCTTACCTTATTATTTTTTCTTCACCGGTATCCACAGCTCTACTTGTGCAAACTCACTCTTATCTTCGTGGCAACGCTCATCGTACAGTTCAAACTCTGTAACTCCGCAATGTTCATACCCTGAATGCGGGAACCATTCTGAGAATACTGCATTCCACGTTTGGTGAATAGACGATACCATTTCTTCATGAGGAACTTTCGGCGTTGTAAATACAGCATATGTCGCTGCTGGGAAAGTACGCTTCGCAACTTCGTTTGGTACATTTTCAAAGCCTATAACTTCCATTCCGATAATATAAGTGAAATCGCCTGTTTCTAAATTAAAATCAGTACATAATCCAAGCTCTACCCATTGGCTCGTATCTTTACGATTCGGAATCGTTGTTCCAAGATCTTTTTGTAAATATTCTTGCCAAAATGCTGGGATGTCTTGATGGTTCTTCCCCTCTTTACTTGTCGTCTTCAGTTCATAACCTGCCATTAAAAATTCTGGTTTATTTACAATACGATATTCCATTTGTATGCCTCCTAAATACGGATTTAATTTTCTTTGCTTTACATTCACGCTGTAATACATCGGTGTTTCAATTTCTTGTTTTCGATATTCACTCGGTGTCATTTGAAATAATTTCTTAAAGGCTCTCGTGAACGTTTCGTGAGATTGAAAGCCATGCTCAAATGCGATATCAATAACTTTTTCATCCGTATGAGAAAGTTGATAAGCTGCCCGGGCTAACCTCCGCTTTCGAACATACTCCATTACTGTATCACCTACTAATGCCTGAAATACACGATGAAAATGCGACTCAGAAAAACCTGCAATACGTGCTAAATTACGCAGCGTCTGTTTTTCCATTACATCTTCCTCAATATAATCAATTGACCTTTGAATTTGTGTTTCATAGCTTTCCATCTCTGTTCACCCGCCTTATATGTATTATGATAAAAGAGAATCCTATCCAATTCTTGACGTTTTTTACTATAATTCCATAAAAAATTGTAACTTTTTTATATGTATTTCGTTGTTATGTATGAAGGGAGGGAAATGTAGTGAAACGCAAACAATCATTAGAAGACATTTACTCAGAGCATATGCATGATTTATTTCGCTATCTTCTCTCCCTAACCGGAGATTCCCACTATGCGGAAGATCTCATGCAAGAAACATTTTACCGAATGCTCGTCCATATTGATTATTATAAAGGCGAAGAAATTAGGCCGTGGTTATTTACAATAGCCTACAACGCCTTTATCGATTGGTATCGAAAAGAAAAAAAGTATAACACAACTACAGTGGAAGAATTCCATTTACCAAACGTGCCAAGTACAGAACATGAATATTTCGTAAAACATGAGATTGCTAGTTGGTTAGACAGTTTATCTTCTCTTCCGCTCGAAAGACGAAATGCCCTGCTACTACGAGATTACTATGGATTCTCCTATAAGGAAATAGCAGAAATGACTGGTCTCTCATTAGCGAAAGTGAAAATTGAATTACACAGGGGACGAAAAGAAATAAAAAGCATAAAGGAGTGATACAGATGGGCTGTGCAGAATTTAAAAAACTATGGAAGAAGTATGAAAATGGAACGCTCACGCATGATGAACAAGAACTGTTAGAAAGTCATATTGAGTCATGTGAAGAGTGTGAAGCTTACTTAGATGAGCTGTTAACAAAAACAGAACCAATTAAGAAAAAGTTACCTCCAAAAGATCTTAAAATTCCTTTTTGGAGAATTAAGTGGAAACATCGTTTACAAACGTTTGGTTTTATATTATCAATTTGCATCGTTATCTATATAATCGGCGGGGTATTATCAGCCTTTTATTTTCAATCTAATAATGATAAAAGGCTAAAAGAAATTAGAGAGGTTCCTTCGCTTGCACTTGAAGCAACTATCCCAAATAGCCGCGTTATGGGAGGCGGAACAAGTGTAGAAGCTTTTTTCCGTACGAATAGCCAATTTGATTTAGTAAGAACCATCGGTAAAAAAGAAATGCCCCTCGGTACAATAGAAACAAAAAGCTTCTTATCATCTGTAGATATCACGAAGCAAACTTGGATGAATCCGTTCTATCAACCAAAACTCTTCTTTGTTCATCCAAAAACAGAGCAGGGTGATTATTTAAAGGATTCATCAAAAAAAGTATGGGATACACTTGCAAAAGTACATGATGGAACCGTTGCAGAAGTAGCAATTTCTTTTGATAAAGCTTACACTTTAAAAGAATTAGAACCGCTTTTATATAGCATATTCGAGGCACAAGAACTCCCTCCAACTCCTGTATGGTACGCTTTAGATACAGGACAAGAAAGAAAAAATGTAGATGACTATATCCTACATGGCGGAGAAGCTATAGGGTTTCCAGAACATGTAAGATTCCTCGATAATGAAACTGACGGGCAGAAAACGCAAGAAGACAAAGTAACCGAAATGATGCGCGTCCTTTCTATCCATAAAAAAACGGTAAGCAAAATAGCAGCGCTTTCTGAGAAAGAACTAAACTTAGATAAACGTTATCAATATGTAAAGGATAACGGTGTAAAAGTATACGGAATTGTTATTACTGGCCCATCGAAAGAGTTATTAAAATTACAAAACTCCCCGCACGTACGTTATGCGACTCTTGGAGATATTGAGATTTGGAATTGGTTTGATCATTAATAAAAAAGAAGTAGCGCTCTAAAAACGATGCGCTACTTCTTTTTTAATTCGAAATCACTTTCACATACATCCCTCTCACCGCTTTTTCATAAGCAATATCACTCATCTGTCTTATGTTTTCTGACACAACAGACGACTGAACGATTTTCCCTTCACGAAGTAACGGCGGATCAATAAGACGCACTTTATTTTTCTGATGTAAATCATAATCGTTTCTATCTTCTTTTACTTTTACATTTCGATGAACTTTGCTTAATAAAGCTTCTACTTCGGGGTCATTACATTGCTGCAATTTCGAAATAAGCTCCTCATCTTCAAGAAGAAAATCATCTGCATGAATAATCCTTTTATGAAGAGCTACCTTTAACGTTTTCGCTAACATATCATTTCCGTAAATATTCATTGGTTCCATAAAGAAATCGATTACTTCCTTGTAATACGTTTCTGTAAACCATTCTGCCATTTCGACACTTTGAACAACCATTTTCCCATCTACAGCGATGACATCTTCTAAAAAACTGTGAACTTCTTCTAAAGAAACATACCCATATGTATACATATCTCGTAATGTATAATCCACTCTGTCTGCGCATAATTCTGGTGCTGACCTTTCGAGTAACGTCCATTTCGAATCATCTAATAAAATATCTTCATAGTTATAACCATACTTCGCAAGAATCGCTGGAATTTCTGAGTTTTTCACAACAGAACTAAATATCTCTTCATGATAACTTTCATCTTCATTATGAAAAACGTAATCAATCACGTGGGAAAAAGCAGTATGCGATACGTCATGCAGTAAACTAGCGATCTGTTCTTCTACTGAACCACCTAGTTTTTTCACTAACAACATAACACCAACTGAATGATCAAAGCGCGTTACATTCCATTTCTCGTTCATTAAGTAACTTGCGCCTGCTTGATGAATTCCCTTTAGTCTTTGCATAGATTTACTTGAAATTAATTCTTCTACTACTTGATCCACTTCAAATTCTCCGTATAGTACATCTGATATGATCACTTACAATCCCCCTTTATTTTGATCGAGTCTTATAATCTTATCTCTTTTATGAAATTAGCACCAACATAAATATTTATTGTTATTTGTTTTTATTAAAAAAAATAGAGAGCCATCAGCTCTCTATTTCATAACCCCTATTCAAATGTAACTTCTACCTGCACAATCTCCGACCTACTTCCAAGTCTAAGCGGTGGTCCCCAAAATCCAAATCCAGAAGAAACAATTGCGTGGAACGCGCCTTTTTGTGCGTATCCCCAGTCTAGCTCGTACATTCTTCTCGTTACAATATGATTGGGCGCCATTTGTCCGCGGTGTGTATGACCGGATAATAATAAATCTACACCTGCCGCTGCTGCTTGTTTCAACTCAAATGGCTGGTGATCCATTGCGATAACAGGCATCGATTTATCTACCGTACTCATTAATTGTTCAAAGCTTTGACGATCTCGCTCTGTTTTATCTCTTCTTCCAACGAGATAAAAGTCATCTTCAATTGTAATTACTTCATCTAAAAGAATACGAATATCAATCTTATCCATCTCTTGTAAAAACTCTGGAACCGCTCTACCGTAGTATTCATGGTTCCCTAAAACACCATATACGCCTAATGGTGCTTTCATTTGTTTCATGATTGGTCCCATATTCTTTTGAATGAACACACCTGGATGATCATCGATAATATCACCTGGCAGTAAAATAATATCAGGTTCCATCTCATTTACATGACGAACAAGTCTTTTTAAATGCGAAACGCCAGACAGTTTACCGAAATGCATATCAGAAGCCATCGCAATGCGTAAACTTTTACGCCCCTCTACCTTTTTCGGTATGTGCACCTCGTACTTTCTTACTACCGGACTATACGCATTAAATACTCCATACGCAAAGATAAAGATAAATGCAGCTATCACAGCCGCCCCTGTCCAAATAATTGCCGCTTCTTTCTCTACTGAAAACTGTAAAAGAAAGACCATAATATTAGCTAATGGCAACAACATAAGCGCATATTGTATAACTGCAAACCAAATCGAACCTATCGTTCGCAGAAATGGCAAAAACTTAAACACTTGCACGAGAATGTACGCATATGAAATAAATGCAACTATGAAAGCATAATATCCCCAAGATTCCCAGCCAAATACCGCATGAAGCCAAACCCATCCGTTCCAGCCAATGTAAAACATAAGTAGTGTGTATATAATTAACATGGTAAATATATTGAGATAACGAAGATTCTTCACAGCCAGCCTCCTTATTGATTTCTTTTATTATAACTTGTTATGCACTTATAACGTAAATATTAAGCACTTCGCTCATCATAGTAAAAACCTATAGTTGTTAGACTTGTATCTAACAACTATAGGCACCATTTATATCAACATTGTTTTTACAAATGCTCTTTATAAAAACTTGTTAATTTTTCTACTGCAATTTTTACTGGTTCTGGTTGGTCGTATAAATCGTAATGACTCGCACCTTCCACAACAAGTAAATCTTTTTTCTCTGAAGCTGCTTTCTCATAAAGCTCATGACCATCTTTATAAGAACCAAATGCACCTTGCTTACTGCCGACAATAATTTGCAGCGGCTGCGTTAATAACGTATCTGCTAAATGGAACGCATCAAAACCGATTACGGATCCCATACTCGTAAAGTTTAACTTATTTGGCGAGTTCACACTTTGACCTCGCGGCGTTGTGTAATACTCAACTGCTTCTACAATATCTATATCCGTCATACCCGCTGCTACTAACTCTTCCTGATTTTTAGGAATCCAATTTGCAATCATTTCCTCTGCTCCGCGTGCTTCAGCAGTACGTTGTTTACCAATTGCCTCTAACACACCAATCGGGTTAGACTCACGATTTAAACGACCGATATTTGCACCAACAACTGTACCAACCGCTTTAATGCGGCGCTCTGTCATCGCAGCATTTACCGCATAACCACCGCCTGCACAAACACCTAACACACCGATACGTTCTTCATCTATATAAGGAAGAGTAGTTAAATAATCTACTGCTGAGCGAATATCCTCAACTCGCACAGCTGGCTCTTCAATATATCTCGGTGTACCTTCACTTTCACCTTGATATGACGCATCAAACGCAAGCGTGACATATCCTTGTTCCGCTAACTTCTCGGCATACAATCCTGCTGTTTGATCTTTACAGCTACTACCTGGATGCACACAAACAATCGCTGGATTTTGTTTCTTTTCCTCAGCACCTTCAAGAATGTTCAAAACACCTGCAACTTGTAAACCTCTTGTATAAAATCTTATATTTTCCTTCGTAACTGCCATATATAAAACCACCCTTATCTTATTATTAATTTTACACTTGTGAGAGTTATTACTCATGTGTATATTTATAATAAAATGAGTAGAACCTTGTTTCAATGACCACATTTACGCATTTGGGTGATAATACACACATAAAGAAATATGTGTATCAACAACGGAGGAACACGATATGGAGAAAATCGATAGAAGAATTATAAAATCACAAAACGCCATTCAATCGGCATTTATAGAAATGTTAATTACAGATGGATTTGATGAAATTACAGTTAAAAACATTACCGAAAAAGCAAACATCGGAAGAAAAACGTTTTACTTACACTATCTAGATAAGTACAATTTATTAGATAAAATTGTGGACGATCATTTAGACCAATTAAAAGAAATATGCTACGAGAAGCAAAACAAAGAATTTATAGAAGGAACAATCATATGGTTTGAATACTTCAAAGAACACAAACCATTTTTTGCGGCACTATTTAGAAGTAACAGCACCTTATCATTTCAAAAAAAATTACTAACTTTCATCATGGGTGAAATAGAGAAAAAATTAAATACAGACACATCAGTAAATAAAAACATCGATAAACATATCGTCTTAAAATTTTTAGGAACAGCTGTAATGGGCATTTTAGAGTCTTACGTGTTGGATGAAATTGATAGTGATGTTGCGTTTGTTGCGACGCAAGTTGGAGAATTGATTAGGAGGAATATATAAAATGAAACTTTAATCAGTGGGGATTTATTCATCCCCCACCTAACTTCTTTGCTTTCGCTGCATTTTGAGGTGGGGGTCTTACTGCCCAGCAAATAGCGGGATAAAATAAAACCGCATCAATTTTCTTAATAAGGATTGATAAAATGCTATTATCTCTATCCTCCAAAACTCATCTATGCAATTATGCATAACCATCCATTCCGTTTTATTTTCATGTTACGATATAAATGTAATACGACATATATCGACAAAGATAAAAGGAAGTGATTGTATGAAACGTTCTAAAACATACTTAAAATGTTTAGCATTATCCGCTGTTTTTGCTAGTAGCGCTGTAACTCTTTCAACACCTGCTGCTTACGCTCAAACGACGTCACAAGTTGTAACAGATATCGGGCAAAATGCAAAAACACATACGAGCTATAATACATTTAATAATGATCAAGCTGATAATATGACAATGTCTTTAAAGGTAACTTTTATCGATGATCCAAGCGCTGATAAACAGATTGCCGTTATTAATACAACTGGTAGTTTTCTAAAAGCAAATCCTACTATAAGTGATGCACCTATTGATAACTACCCAATCCCTGGCGCTAGTGCAACATTACGTTATCCTTCACAATATGATGTTGCATTTAACCTTCAAGATAACAGCGCTCGTTTCTTTAACGTAGCACCTACAAATGCTGTAGAAGAAACGACTGTAACATCTAGCGTATCTTATCAACTTGGTGGCTCTGTTAAAGCTTCTGTAACGCCTAATGGCCCTAGCGGTGAAGCTGGTGCAACTGGTCAAGTCACTTGGTCTGACTCTGTAAGCTATAAACAAACTAGTTATAAAACAAATTTAATTGACCAAACAAACAAAAACGTAAAGTGGAACGTATTCTTTAACGGATATAACAATCAAAACTGGGGTATTTACACACGTGACTCCTACCATTCTTTATACGGAAACCAACTGTTTATGTACTCTCGCACATACCTATATGAATCTGATGCAAAAGGTAATTTAATACCGATGGATCAACTTCCAGCGCTAACAAATAGCGGTTTCTCTCCTGGTATGATTGCTGTTGTTATCTCTGAAAAAAATACAGATCAATCTAACTTACAGGTCGCTTATACAAAACACGCCGACGACTACCAACTTCGTCCAGGCTACACATTCGGAACTGCAAACTGGGTTGGAAACAACGTAAAAGACGTTGATCAAAAAACATTTAATAAATTGTTCACACTAGATTGGAAGAATAAAAAATTGGTAGAGAAAAAATAAAGTAAAAAAACGAAGGGCTATTTAAACTCTTCGTTTTTTTACTTATTCATAATAAGATCCCGCGAGTAATACCGTCGCTATGAAATTCCATGATATATTTTTAGGCATCTCTTCACCTTTATTTTGAAAAGCATCCATTAAAATATCAATGCTTTCATCACTTATAATCAATTTATCCCCTTCTATTTCCTCTTTATAAAAAGACATATTTTCTCTCCTTTACTCTCTTATACATATCCCTTGAAGACTCTCTTTTTCTTTCTATCACACTAAACCACGCACCACTTCTTCTAATAATAAATTCAACCATTCATCCAATTTGTTTCAAAACACTCTAATACATTCAGCCTTCTTTCCATAGTACTATTTCAAGATCATACTCATTCTTTAGAAAAGTAAAGCCACTTCTCATAGATGCATCTACTACAATAAGGCTAGAATAAATTAATGATCTTTGAGCATCATCATATCCAATGAAATGTAATACTTCTTTTATATATAACATGAAATCTTCCAACTCTATTTGCACACCAAAGTCCCAGTTTTCATGTGCATACCATAGAATAATCTTCTTAGACAATAAACTGGTTAATTCACATTCAAATTCTTTTATTTCATTGATAGCTTGTTCAGCATTTAATTTACTCATAACTTTGATAGGATTCGGTGTTTCATCAATTAAAAAGTTTACTAATGAAGCAATTTTCTTCCCGCTAATAATCTCAAATTCTTTTATAGACGGACATAACATTAAAAACTTTTCTCTAGTAGCCTTTTCCTCGACCTTTTCTCTTAACATTGCAATTTTCTTTAAACGTTCATTCACATTTATCACCTCATACATTCAGTAAATTAACATAATAAAGCGTATCATCCGTTTGAAAATACATAACCGATCCACGGCTATAATAATTAACAAATTGAATCGGCTCTCCAAAATGTTCATAGTACTTTTTCTGAATGTCACTTAATTTATTTTTCCGAAAAAAATTCATTTATGCTCTACAACCCTCTTCCTACTATACAACTTTGTTATTAAAGATAGATTTCTTCTTTCCAACTACTAGATTTAGATTGGACTACTATTAGATTTTCACTTTCCCATTTTAATGTACCCAAAAATCTTGCATACACCATTTCATTCCCTACCTCTTCCACCAATAGTTGGTCTCGAATCTTTAATCCCTTTTCATCATACACTTCACATCGTAGTTGGAAACCTTTAACGCGATGAATCCCTTTTAGTATTGCTACTTTCTTACGGCTTGGACTTTTCTTAGGTGTCTTTCCAACTAAAAATATTCCTTCATAGTTTTGCTTCACAATTTCTTCTAAAGATTCTTCTGTATACCCTTTAACAATAGAGGGTGAAAGGATAGAGTTTTCTTCAAGTCCAGGGATAACATATTGGCGTACTAATTTACAAAACTCTTTGTATTTCTCTTCAACTGAATTTAATGCTAAAAAGTCCATAAAATCATATGGAACATATATACGAATTTCACCCAAAGCTCTATTCACTTCATATGAAATATCAGTGTTTTCGTTAGCTAAACAAAAGACAGTTACTTTTTCAATCTCTCTTAATCCCATCTCAAACTTGCTAACTTTCTTTGAGAAAATCAGCTCAAAAATTCTAATTTCATGTACAAGCAAATAATGTTTTTTAGGACGTTTTTTTTTCCAATCGTAAAACTTTACTTCAAGCAATATAATTCACTCCTTTAAATTTATCACCATGCATCGAGGACCTATGATACCTTTTATTAATTTATTAAACTGTACTCCTTTTTCATTCTACCTTATCTATATTTTTCATATGCTCTACTCACAATGCATGCGGTGACATAACAGCCATAAATACATCACTTCTCTCACCTGGTGCCATATACACTCCTTCTGCATCTAAATATTCAATGGAAAAGGCTGCTAGCTCATACGCCATTTCTTGATCACATTCAAAAATTGAATTTATAAAAACTTCATTTCCTGTAATATTTTGTAGATCTTTCAAACAGTTAGACTTACTTCTTGCATAATCAGCCACATTCTCATTAGCCCAAGACCACATCCAACTGTTACTCTTTCCAGACCAAGACCCTATAAAAACAACACTAAATTCAAGTAACACTTGACCATTTTTTTTAAACTGTAATATACATCGATCTTGATCATACCAATACTCATCAAAGTTATAGATATTATAATCCGAAATGAATTTTTGCTGTTTACTTTCTAATTTGTCATAACACATAACAAGATAATTTTCGAATTGTTCATCCGTCATTGCCAATTATCACACGCTCCCTTCATTCAAGATCTCCACTACAAACAATATATCTTATATCTTACTCTCTCAAAACCTATATAAAGTGAAACTTTAAT
>NZ_JBEUTW010000002.1:0-20777 GCF_040492675.1 Bacillus sp. AP50 | reverse complement strand
ATACTTTTGTTGTCATTCCGTTCTTTTACTCTTTCTTTCGCACGATTTAACTTGTGTTCTATTTCTTGTATCAGGTATAATATGGCTAAGTAGCTTAGTACGGGTATGCTTAGCAAAATTGGGAAAAATTATAATTTAATTAAATTTTCATATCATATCGAATAAGATATTTGATTTATATAATGAAAGAGAGGTGAAACCTGGTTTAAAAAATAAACAAGGACATGATATCGCATAACGGTAAGGACATTCGTCTTGGACGGTGAAAATATGGTGGTTGTAGAGTTTCCCCTGGTGTCTCTGCAATTTTAGTGAAATCAGTGTTTGCAAGATTTTTAAACCAGGCAACAACATGAAGAGAAAAGAGAATGAGTCTGTTAAAGTATTTGCTCTTGGTGGAGTAGGTGAAATTGGGAAAAACATGTACTGTGTTGAAATTGATTCTGAAATCTTTATCGTAGATGCAGGGTTAATGTTCCCGGGAGATGAAATGTTTGGAATTGATATCGTTATTCCTGATATTACATATTTAGTGGAAAATCAAGAGCGAGTAAAAGGTTTATTTATTACTCACGGTCATGAAGATCATATTGGTGGAATTGTGTATGTACTTCGTAAATTATCTATTCCAGTCTATGCAACGAAATTAACAGTAGGACTTATACAAGAAAAACTTGGTGAAGCGGGCATGTTAGGCCGTGTAGACCTAAAAACAATCGATTCAAATTCAACAGTAGAATTTAACACTACAACGGTGTCATTCTTCGGAACGACACATAGTATTCCGGATTCTGTTGGCGTTTGTTTCCATACATCAAAAGGTGCAGTCGTATATACGGGAGACTTTAAATTCGATCAAACTCCAATTGGAAATAGTGGAGCAGACCTTGGGAAAATGGCGCAAATCGGAAATGAAGGCGTACTTTGCTTATTATCTGATAGTACAAACGCAGAGCGCCCAGGCTATACAGGTTCAGAAAAAGAAGTTGGTGTAGAAATCTCTAAAGTGTTCTACGGCGCAGAAGGTCGTATTATCGTTGCTTCATTTGCATCGAATGTACATCGTATTCAACAAGTATTTGATGCAGCTGCTGAAACAGGGCGAAAAGTAGCGGTAGTAGGACGTAGTATGGTGAAAGTAGTAGACATTGCAAGACGTCTTGGTTATTTAGATGTTCCAGAAGGTATGGTTATTTCATTACAAGAAGTAGACAACTTTCCAGAGAAGAAGGTAGCTATTTTAACGACAGGTAGTCAAGGTGAACCGATGGCTGCTCTATCTAGAATGGCAAAACAAGCACATAAACAAATTTCAATTCGTAAAGGTGATACTGTTATCATTGCTGCTTCGCCAATTCCGGGTAATGAAATATCTGTATCAAAAATTATTGATTTGTTATTTAGAGCTGGAGCTGAAGTTGTTTATTACGGCGAACGAAAAGTTCACGTGTCAGGTCACGGTAGCCAAGAAGAATTAAAATTAATGTTAAATTTAATGAAACCAAAGTACTTTGTACCCGTACATGGTGAGTTCCGTATGCAAAAAGCACATGCATATTTAGCTGAAGATGTAGGGATTACAAGAGAAAATATCTTTATCGTAGAAAAAGGCGATGTAATTGCTTTTGGTGACGATGAAGCGAACTTAGTCGGTAAAGTACAAGCTGGTAATGTTTTAATTGATGGATTAGGTGTAGGTGACGTTGGTAATATCGTTCTTCGAGATAGAAAGATGTTATCTCAAGATGGAATACTAGTAGTTGTTGTAACGCTTGGTAAAGATGAAAAGAAAATTATCTCTGGTCCAGAAATCATTTCACGTGGTTTCGTATATGTTCGTGAATCAGAAGCGTTAATTGAACGATCTACAGAGATTGTACGTATGATTGTTGAGCAGTCAATTAAAGAATATTCAATTGAATGGTCAATGTTAAAACAAAATATTCGTGAATTATTAGGACAGTTCTTGTACGAAGAGACAAAGAGAAAACCTATGATTTTACCGATTATTATGGAAGTATAAAAAGATCACCCTTATGGGTGATCTTTTTTCTTTTTAACCCTATCGAATGAAATTTATAACTTAAGAAATAATAGTTATATACGAGTGAAAGGGGATGCGAAATGACAGAACGTGATCGATATACAAATGAAGAAAAAGAAGCTGAGCCAAAAGAAGCTGGAAAGGAGGCTTCAATAGTTGAAAAAATTCAACAGCTTGGACAGACAAATGTACCACAGATGAATGAATCACGTATTCATTGTTTAACGATTATCGGACAAGTGGAAGGTCATGTTCAATTACCACCGCAAAATAAAACAACAAAATATGAGCATATCATTCCGCAAATTGTTGCGATTGAACAAAATCCGAAAATTGAAGGTTTGCTTTTAATATTAAATACGGTTGGAGGTGACGTTGAAGCTGGGCTAGCAATTTCTGAAATGGTAGCTTCACTTTCAAAACCAACAGTATCTCTAGTTTTAGGTGGGGGACATTCCATCGGTGTACCGATTGCTGTTTCTACTGACTATTCGTTTATTGCGGAAACTGCGACGATGACAATTCATCCAATTCGTTTAACAGGTCTTGTCATAGGTGTGCCACAAACATTTGAGTATTTGGATAAGATGCAAGAAAGAGTCATTCGTTTTGTGACGAAGCACTCGAAAGTAACAGAAGATCGTTTTAAAGAGCTTATGTTTGCGAAAGGAAATTTAACGCGAGATATTGGGACGAATGTAATTGGTGGGGATGCAGTAAAGTACGGTCTTATAGATGATGTCGGCGGTATTGGAAATGCAATTCGAAAATTAAACGAATTAATAGATGTTCGTGCGGAAGATAGTACAGAAGGGACAATGCTACAATGATTTTATATACAATTATGCCAGAGCAACTTGTGTATCCGGCCGATTATTCACAATGTGAAAGTCAAAAAGTTGTAAATATAAATGGTGTGGAATTAATGGTTTCTGAAGAGGAACATGGATGTTATTCTATTGTACGTGTGCTAAGTACGGACCCACTTCACTATCTAGAGTTTGAGCCCGGTCAGAAAATAACCTTTTAGCAAAAAGAAGGATTTTGTTTAGAAGCTATGGTATAATATAAAAAACAAGACGGTTGAGCAGCCATGAGTAGGCTGCTTTCTTCTGTTTATTTAGCATTTTACAAGAAGTGTAAAAATAGAAGATATAAAGACCTGAAAAATAGAGAAAACAGACATATAAATAGAGCATTTTGAGGGGAGCTTTATTTATATGTAGAACGCGAGGTGAAGAAATGGCAAAACAAAAGCAAAGAGGGACGAAGGCAAAGGCAAGGCGTACGATAAAGCCAACTTTGTATTATGAAATTGTCGGTTTAACTCTTTTTGCACTTTCAATCATTACGATTTTACAGCTAGGCGTTGTAGGAAAATCGTTTGTGTTATTTTTTCGCTTCTTCTTTGGTGAGTGGTACATAATTGGTGTGTTAGGTGTAATAGCTTTATCGGTTTCCTTTGTTATAAAACGCGGATGGCCGAACCTTTTAAATAAACGATTAATTGGATTTTATTTAATTGTATTGGCGATATTAATGTTTAGTCATATTACATTATTTAACCTTCTTACAAAAGATGGAGCAGTGCAAAATACTTCTGTTATTGTGAGTACGAAAGATAACTTCTTTCTTGAAATGAAAAAGGGGCCAGATAGCGTTCATTTAGGTGGTGGTATGTTTGGTGCGCTTATGTTCGCAACATGTTACTTCTTATTTGACGAAGTAGGAGCTTATATCATTGGTATTATTCTAGTTATTCTCGGTATACTTTGTATAACAAATAAGCATATTGGAGAAGTGTTAGCGCCAGTTGGTAGAATTCTTAGAAGTCAATTTCAAGTGATGCAAGGGGATTATAAAGATTGGAGAGCTAAAAGAACGGCTGAACAAACAGAAAAGAAAAAAACAACAAGAAGCACAAGAAGCAAACGTGCTGCAGAACAAGAAGAAATTATTGAGCCGATGGAAGAAATCTCAATTGATCCTCCGATTATTTCGAATTTCACTGAGAATTATCCTGTAAATGAAGAAGAGGATAAACGAATCGAAGTAGAGGAAGAAGATTTGATCACTTCACCGTTTATTGAAGAGACTCCGCCAATTGAAGAACCAAAGAAAAAGCGTGGAGAAAAAATTGTTGAATCGTTAGAGAGTGAAGCGCAAGCACCTCCTATGCAATTTTCAAATGTAGAAAATAAAGATTACAAGCTTCCTTCACTTGATATATTAAAATTTCCAAAGAATAAGCAAGTTACAAATGAAAATGCGGAAATTTATGAGAATGCTCGTAAATTAGAACGTACATTCCAAAGTTTCGGAGTGAAAGCGAAAGTAACAAAAGTACATAGAGGTCCTGCAGTTACAAAATATGAAGTGTATCCTGATATGGGGGTAAAGGTAAGCAAAATTGTCAGTTTAAGTGATGATTTAGCCCTTGCTTTAGCTGCAAAGGACATTCGTATTGAAGCGCCAATTCCCGGGAAATCAGCTGTAGGGATCGAAGTTCCGAACTCAGAAGTTTCGATGGTAACACTGAGGGAAGTGCTTGATTCTAAGGCTAATAACCATCCGGAAGAGAAGTTGTTAATTGGTCTTGGCCGAGATATTACAGGTGAAGCTGTATTAGCCCGTCTAAATAAAATGCCCCATTTACTCGTAGCTGGTGCGACAGGTAGCGGGAAAAGTGTATGTATTAACGGTATTATTGTTAGTATTTTAATGCGTGCAAAACCACATGAAGTAAAATTAATGATGATTGACCCGAAAATGGTAGAGTTAAATGTATATAACGGTGTGCCTCATTTGTTAACGCCAGTTGTAACTGATCCGAAAAAAGCATCGCAAGCATTGAAAAAAGTTGTGAGTGAAATGGAACGTCGTTATGAATTGTTTGCTCATAGTGGTACACGTAACATTGAAGGATACAACGATTATATAAAAGAGCATAATAGTCAATCAGAAGCGAAACAACCCGAATTACCTTATATTGTAGTAATTGTGGACGAGTTAGCAGATTTAATGATGGTTGCTTCGTCTGATGTAGAGGATGCGATTATGCGTCTAGCGCAAATGGCTCGTGCTGCTGGTATTCATTTAATTATTGCAACGCAACGTCCGTCAGTTGACGTTATTACGGGTGTTATTAAAGCAAATATTCCATCACGTATTGCATTCGCTGTATCTTCTCAAACAGATTCTCGTACAATTCTTGACGGTGGTGGTGCAGAGAAGCTACTAGGTCGTGGAGACATGCTGTTTATACCAATTGGTGCATCGAAACCTGTACGTGTACAAGGCGCATTTTTATCAGATGATGAAGTTGAGAGAGTTGTAGAATATGTTATTGGACAGCAAAAAGCACAATATCAAGAAGATATGATTCCGCAAGATGTTCCTGATACGAAGCAGGAAGTAGAAGATGAATTATATGATGAAGCGGTTCAACTTGTAGTGGAAATGCAAACAGCATCTGTTTCTATGTTACAACGTAGGTTTAGAGTAGGTTATACGCGAGCCGCTCGCCTAATTGATGCAATGGAAATGAATGGTGTAGTAGGTCCATATGAAGGTAGTAAACCGAGAGAAGTGCTCATTAATGATGTACAAGAAAAAAGTTCTTAAAAAAAGCCTAATTGTTTTTACAATTAGGCTTTTTTATATAGTGTTTTTGTTATATACTATACTCAGTAATAAAGAAAGGGCTTACATTCAGGAGCGCTCTTTAGAATACGAATACTTTGAGTATGTTTTATGTAAATGTTCGATATTTAATGCAGAAAAATGTTAGATTTTGTTGACACGTATGAGAGCAAGTGGTAAGATTACTTCGAAAAGAATCACTGCCTCATATAATCTTGGAGATAAGGTCCATAAGTTTCTACCTGGCAACCATGAATTGCTAGACTATGAGGGGAAAAGTGTGTAACAAAGGATGTAAAGGATCTTTGTGCCGAACTTTTTCTCGAAATGAGGAATGTTTATGGTGCAAAGTTTTTTTTATGCAATAAAGAGTGAAAATTTCATTTAAAAAAATTATTATTATTTATTCGACAATTACGCTTATTTTGGTGTTTAGTCATTTGTACTATGTTGTAAGTTGAAAAAAGAGAAAAGAAGTCTTACATCAGAGGTCGAATAATTGAAATGCGGGGGAGTCTTATGTCAGTAAAATCCGATAGTCGTCACCTATATCTACGGGTGATTGATCACATCAAAGAAAAAATTAAAGATGGGGCTTATAAAGAACGACAAAAGTTACCATCAGAGTTTGATTTAGCGAAAGAACTTGGCGTAAGTAGAGCGACTTTAAGGGAAGCGTTGCGTATTTTAGAAGAAGAAAATGTTGTCATTCGTAGACATGGTGTAGGGACATTTGTAAATGCAAAGCCATTATTTTCTTCTGGAATAGAACAACTTTCTAGTATTACAGATATGATTTCTAGTGTGGGGAAAACACCAGGAACAATCTTTTTATCATCATCTACTACAACTTTAACAGAAGAGGAAAAAGAGAAGTTTAATAGTGAAGATGGTTTTAATGCAGTGATGATTGAACGCGTGCGTACAGCAGATGGGGAACCTGTTGTGTATTGTATCGATAAACTTGCAAAAGAAATATTGCCAGATTTATCGGGTTACAATGAGGAATCATTATTAACGGTGATACATAATAACACACATAAGCGCATAACATATGCGGTTGCCCACATTGAGCCAATTGGCTATCACCCTAAAATCTCACCGATTTTAGAATGTGAGCCTGAAACAGCACTGCTTGTATTAAAACAAATGCACTATGATCAAAATGATGAGCCAATCTTATATTCTATCAATTACTTTAGAGCTGATAAATTTAGCTTCCACGTATTAAGAAAGCGTATGTAGGTAAATTCCTTTTTAGGGAGGTGACAGCAAGAAGTAAGGAACAGCAGCGTAAGAATAAATAAATATATATCATTTTTGGAGGGGTTTCTAGTATGAAGAAAAAAGCAGGCCTTTTATTATCATTAACATTAGCAGCAAGTACAGTTTTAGGTGCATGTGGTAACTCGGATAAGGCGAGCAGTGACAAGAAAGACACGAAAGACAATAAAGATTTCAAGGTTGGTCTTGTAACGGATGTTGGGGGCGTTGATGATAAGTCATTTAACCAATCTTCTTGGGAAGGGTTACAAAAGTTTGGTAAAGATAATGGTTTAAAAGAAAAGACAAATTATCGTTACCTTCAGTCTGAAAAAGAAGCTGATTATATTCCGAATTTAAAAAAATTCTCAAAAGATAAATATGATTTAACATTCGGAATTGGTTATAAATTAGAAGGTGCAATTAAAGAAGTAGCAAAAGAATCTTCAAAACAACAATTTGCAATCGTAGATACTGTTGTAGATGCACCGAACGTAACGAGCATTACGTTTAAAGATCATGAAGGATCATTCCTTGTAGGTGCGGTAGCAGCTATGTCAACAAAATCGAATAAAGTAGGATTTGTTGGTGGAATGAAAAGTGATTTAATTAGTAAATTTGAAAATGGATTTAAAGCTGGTGCAAAGGCAGTAAATCCAAACATTGAAATCGTATCTGAATATGCAGAAGCATTCGATAAGCCTGAAAAAGGTACAGTTCTTGCTTCAGCAATGTATGGTCAAGGCGTAGACGTAATTTATCATGCTGCTGGTGGTACAGGTAACGGTGTGTTCACAGAAGCGAAAAACCGTAAGAAAAAAGGTGAAAATGTTTGGGTAATCGGTGTTGACCGTGACCAACATCAAGAAGGTATGCCTGAAAATGTAACATTAACTTCAATGATTAAACGTGTTGATGTAGCAGTAGAAAAAGTAGCTAAAGAAGCAAAAGATGGGAATTTAAAAGGTGGGAAAATTGAAGAGTTTGGCTTAAAAGATGACGGTATTGGTATTTCAAAAACAACTGATAACGTGAAAAAAGTTAACCCTGAAATTTTAACAAAAGTAGAAGAGCTTGAAAAGAAAATTACAGCCGGTGAAATTAAAGTGCCAGCTACAGATAAAGAGTATAAAGAATACGAAGCTTCTCTAAAAAAATAAATAGAGAAATAGCAAAGGTTAGTTCATAGAACTAACCTTTGTATGTATAAAACTTCCGAATTGCTTAATAAGTTAATAGTGTAATAGGGAATGTTCCCTGTTAAAAGGAGGAACACAATGGAATACGTAATTGAGATGAATAACATTACGAAAGTATTCCCAGGCATTGTAGCGAATGATGATATTACGCTGCAAGTAAAGCAGGGTGAGATACATGCTTTACTTGGAGAAAATGGTGCAGGGAAATCCACATTGATGAATGTACTATTTGGTTTGTACCAACCAGAGCAGGGTGAAATTAAAATTAAAGGTAAACCTGTAAAAATTACAAATCCGAATATAGCAAATGACCTTGGTATTGGAATGGTCCATCAACACTTTATGCTTGTTCATAATTTTACAGTTACAGAGAATATTATTCTCGGAAATGAACCGAAGAAAAAAGGGAAAATTGCTGTTGAGGATGCTGCTAAAGAAATTCAAAAACTGTCTGAACAATACGGTTTGGCTGTAGATCCATATGCGAAAATACAGGATATTTCAGTGGGTATGCAACAGCGTGTTGAGATTTTGAAAACTCTTTACCGCGGTGCAGAAATTTTAATATTTGATGAACCGACAGCTGTGTTAACACCACAAGAAATTCATGAGCTAATTCAAATTATGAAAAAGCTTGTACAAGAAGGAAAATCTATTGTTCTTATTACACATAAGTTGAAAGAAATTATGGAAGTTTGCGATCGTTGTACGATTATTCGTAAAGGAAAAGGGATTGGAACGGTTGACGTTGCAAATACGGATGAAAATAAACTTGCAGAATTAATGGTCGGACGTCAAGTGAATTTTAAAACAGAAAAAATAGACGCGAAGCCAAAAGAAGAGGTACTTTCAATTGAAAACCTTGTTGTTCACGATGCACGTCAACTACCTGCTGTAAAAGGCCTTGACTTAACTGTTCGTGCGGGGGAAATTGTTGGGATTGCAGGGATTGATGGAAACGGACAAAGTGAATTAATAGAAGCGATTACTGGTTTACGAAAAGTTGAGTCAGGTTCTATTGCAATTAAAGGAAAAGAAATAACAAATTGGCCTGTTAGAAGAATAACAGAAGAAGGAATTGGTCATATTCCAGAAGATCGTCATAAACACGGACTCGTTCTTGATTTTTCTGTTAGAGATAATATAGTTCTTCAAACGTACTATAAAAATCCGTTTTCAAAGAAAGGGATTTTAAATTTCAGCAAAATTACAGAAAAAGCAAAGGCTCTTATTGAACAGTTTGATGTACGTACACCTAGTGAGCAAACGTTAGCACGCGCTCTATCTGGGGGCAATCAACAAAAAGCAATTATTGCACGTGAAGTAGACCGAAATCCAGATTTATTAATTGCGGCACAGCCAACACGTGGTTTAGATGTAGGAGCAATTGAATTTATTCATAAGAGATTAATAGAGCAAAGGGATAAAGGAAAAGGTGTATTACTTTTATCATTAGAGTTAGATGAAATCTTAAATGTTAGCGATCGAATTGCTGTTATTTATGAAGGGGAAATTGTAGCAATAGTTGATGCGAAAGAAACGAATGAACAACAGCTTGGATTGTTAATGGCTGGAGGAACAAAGAAGGAGCAGGTGGGTACAAATGGCTAAAAAACTTTTAACAGAACGAACGATAAATATTTTAGTCCCAGTACTATCCGTTATTTTCGGCTTACTTGTAGGAGCGATTGTAATGCTAGTTAGTGGCTATGATCCAATTGTTGGTTATAGTGCACTTTGGACAGGAATGTTCGGCAGCGCAAGTGCGATTGGTGAAACGCTCCGTACAATGATACCGCTTATTCTTGCTGGCTTATCGGTGGCGTTTGCATTTCGTACAGGTTTATTTAATATCGGGGTAGAGGGTCAATTGTTAGTTGGTTGGCTTGCGGCGGTTTGGTTCGGTTATGCAGTCTCACTACCAGCGTTCCTTCATATTCCATTATCGATTTTATTTGCCGCATTGGTGGGCGGAATTTGGGGCTTCATTCCGGGATATTTAAAAGGGAAGTTTCAAGTGAATGAAGTTATTGTAACTATTATGATGAACTATATTGCGTTGTATGTAACGTATGACATCATTAAGCGTTTCTTACATGCGGGTAATGACAAAACGTATGATATTAAAGAGAGTGCGTCACTATCTTCAGACTGGCTTGCTTCTATTACTGACGGTTCACGTCTACACTGGGGAATTATTGTAGCAATTTTAATCGCTATTTTAATGTGGTTCTTATTAGATCGAACAACTTTAGGTTACGAATTAAAGTCTGTAGGATTTAATCAGCATGCTTCTCAATATGCAGGTATGAAAGTTTCTCGTAATGTAGTATTCTCTATGACAATTGCTGGTGCATTTGCGGGGATTGGTGGAGCGATGGAAGGATTAGGGACATTCCAGAGTATGACAGCGATGTCTTCGTTTACAGGAGTAGGATTTGATGGGATTGCCGTAGCATTACTTGGAGGGAATAATCCGTTTGGTATAATCCTTTCAGCTTTATTATTTGGTGGTTTGAAAAGTGCTTCCCCTCAAATGAACTTTGAGGCAGATGTACCGTCAGAGCTTATTAATGTAATTATTGCATGTATCATCTTCTTTGTTGCATGTAGTTATGTGTTAAGATGGGCGCTTACACGCATGAGCAAGGAGGGGAAATAAATGAGCTTTTTAGATATATTAGCCATTCTTGTGACGGGTACGTTATATACATCGGCACCTATCATTTTCACAGCACTAGGTGGTGTATTTAGTGAACGATCGGGTGTTGTAAATATCGGATTAGAAGGACTAATGCTATTTGGTGCATTTATTGGAGTTGTTACAAACTTATTAATGGGTGATACTTGGGGAACGATGACTCCATGGATTGCGTTATTATTTGCGGCAATTGGTAGTGGATTATTTGCATTACTTCATGCGGTAGCTTCTATTACATTCCGAGCAGATCAAGTTGTAAGTGGTGTAGCCATTAACTTCTTATCTCTTGGTTTAACAGTATTTGCAATTAAGAAGATTTTTGATAAAGGGCAGACTGACTTTATTCAGTATCGTATTGAAAAGATTGATATTCCAGGCCTTTCGGATATTCCGGTTTTAGGGAAAATATTTTTCTCGAACGTACCAATAACGTCGTATATTGCCATTATTTTAGCATTCGTTGTTTGGTATGTTATTTATAAAACACCGTTCGGTCTTCGTCTACGTGCTGTTGGTGAACACCCAATGGCAGCGGATACGATGGGGATTAATGTATATAAAATGCGTTATATTGGAGTCTGTATTTCAGGAGTGTTTGCTGGAATCGGTGGAGCGATTTTTGCAATGTCAATTTCTAATAACTTCTCAGGGGCAACTATTACAGGACAAGGTTTCTTAGCTTTAGCTGCTATGATTTTTGGGAAGTGGAATCCACTAGGCGCATTAGGTGCAGCTCTATTCTTTGGTTTTGCGCAATCTCTAAGTGTAACGGGCGGAACAATTCCTGTACTAGATCAAATTCCAAGTGTTTTATTAACGATATTACCATATGTATTCACAATATTAGCGCTTGTTGGTTTTGTAGGTCGTTCTGAAGCTCCGAAAGCATTAGGAACTCCTTATGAAAAAGGAAAACGATAAGTATTTTATAAGTATAAAAAAGCTCGCACATTAGTGTGGGCTTTTTTACATAGAATATATTTAATACGGAATTTTACTATGTTCCTTACATATTAAAGTTTTTAGAAAGAATCATATGTAAGCATAATAAGGGAGAAAAGTTGATTTTTTATTTCTAAAAACTGTATATTGAAGAGGAATATTCCTATATACGTAAAGGAGGGCTATAAATGAAACTAATGGAACAACAACTACATGAGTTAGATGGTTTGCGCGTACATATTATTCCGACTGATAAATATAAAACGAATACCTTTGTATTTCGTTTTAAAGCGCCTTTAAATGAGGAGACGGTGACAGAGCGTGCCTTGTTGCCATACGTATTGCAAAGTGCGACAGAAAAATTACCTTCTGTAATTCGTCTTCGTCAATATTTAGAAGAATTATACGGATCTTCTTTAGCGGTAGATGTAAGTAAAAAAGGGGAAGACCATATTATCTCCATTTATGTAGACATTGCAAATGAAGTTTACTTACATGATGCACCACCGTTATTTGAAAAAGCGCTTTCTATGTTGTCAGATATTGTGTTACATCCAGCAACGGAGGGCAACGGTTTCCTATCTTCTATCGTAGAAAGTGAAAAAAGAGCACTGTTACAGAGAATTGAAGCTACTTATGACGATAAAATGCGTTATGCAAACGAGCGTTTAATTGAAGAAATGTGCAAAGTAGAACCGTATCGTTTAAGTGCAAATGGAAAAAAAGAGAGTGTTATGTCTATTACAAATGAAAGTCTGTATCAATATTATCAAAAGGTGTTAGCGGAAGATGAAATGGATCTATATATTATTGGTGATATTTCAGAAAACGCCGTTGATCTTGTAAGTAAGTATTTTTCTATTTCAGCTCGTCCAGTGAGAGAAAGAAATGTACTCCTTCATAGACGAAATAATGAAGAAAAAGAAGTTGTTGAAAAACAAGAATTAAAACAAAGTAAATTACACATCGGTTATCGTACATTTGTCACATATAAAGATGAAGATTATTTTGCATTGCAATTGTTCAATGGATTGTTTGGTGGCTTTTCTCATTCGAAGTTATTCGTAAATGTGCGTGAAAAAAATAGTTTAGCGTACTATGCAGCATCGCGCTTTGAAAGTCATAAAGGTTTATTATTTGTTATGTCAGGAATTGAAGCGAAAAATTATGAAAAAGCAGTTGAGATTATTAAAGAACAAATGCTTGCGATGCAAAACGGAGAGTTTTCTGAAGAAGAAATACATCAAACAAAAAGTGTCATCCAAAATCAAATATTAGAGGCAATTGATACACCACGTGGCTTTGTAGAAATGCTATATCATGGTATTATTTCAGATCGTACACGTCCAGTTGAAGAATGGCTTACAGGTATAGAAAGTGTGACAAAAGAAGAAATTGTAAAAGTTGCTAAAAATATTGAACTAGATACAATTTACTTTTTACAAGGAACGGAGGGAGAGTAAGTGGAGAAAATTGTTTATGAGCAATTAAAAGAAACACTCTATTATGAAAAACTTCCTAATGGATTAGATGTATATGTTTTACCGAAACAAGGATTTAATAAAACATTTGCAACGTTTACGACGAAATATGGTTCTGTAGATAATACATTTGTACCATTAGGGAAAGAAGAAATGATTCGTGTGCCAGATGGGATTGCACATTTTCTTGAGCATAAATTATTTGAAAAAGAAGATCATGATGCTTTCCAATTGTTTAGTAAACAAGGAGCATCGGCAAATGCTTTTACATCCTTCACACGAACAGCTTACCTTTTTTCAGGTACTTCAAACGTAGAACAAAATTTAAATACATTGCTAAACTTCGTACAAGAGCCCTATTTCTCTGAAAAAACGGTTGAAAAAGAGAAGGGGATTATTGGGCAAGAAATTCAAATGTATCAAGATAACCCAGATTGGCGTTTGTACTTTGGGTTAATTGATAGCTTATTTGTAAAACACCCAATTAAAATTGATATTGCGGGGACAATCGAATCTATTAGTAAAATTACGAAAGATTTATTATATGAATGTTATGAAACATTTTATCATCCGAGCAATATGTTATTATTTGTTGTGGGTGCAATTGATCCAGAGAAAACAATGGATTTAGTACGTGAAAATCAAGCGAAAAAAGATTATAAAAACCAGCCAGAAATTGTGCGTTCATTTGAAGAAGAACCAAATGAGGTAAATGAAAAGAAAAAAATTATTTCAATGCCTGTGCAAACACCGAAATGTTTAGTTGGTATTAAAGCGACTAATTTAAAAGAAAAGGGGCAAGCGCTTTTAAAACAAGAAATTGCGCTTACGTTACTTTTAGATTATTTATTTGGAAAAAGTTCTGTTCATTACGAAGCTTTATATAATGAAGGACTTATTGATGATTCATTCTCGTATGACTATACAGAAGAAAATAACTTCGGTTTTGCAATGGTTGGTGGTGATACGAAACAACCTGATGAATTGGCAGATCGTTTAAAAGATATTTTATTAAAAACAGATTATGATCAATTAGATGCGACGGCATTAGAACGAGTGAAGAAAAAGAAAATTGGTGGTTTTTTACGCTCGTTAAATTCACCAGAATATATTGCAAATCAATTTACACGATACGCGTTTAATGAATCTAGCCTATTTGATGCATTGACTGTATTAGAAGGACTAACCGTTCAAGACTTACAAGAAGTAGCGGGATTATTGTTATCAGAAGAAAAAATGAGTGTTTGTCAGGTGTTACCGAAAAAATAAAATTTTAAAGATACCCTCATCTTATCATTGAAAAATTGTAAGATGAGGGTATTATTTAGTTGTGTGAAAATTGAAGTTGTAGAGATAAGAGAGGGAATTTATGAAAAAGTATGCGTTAGTAACTGGAGGGAGCGGAGGGATTGGCTCTGCTATTTCGAAACAATTAATTCAAGATGGATATACAGTTTATGTTCATTACAATAACAGTGAAGAAAAGGTATTGGAATTGCAGAAGGCATGGGGAGAAGTTATCCCTGTTCAAGCTAATTTAGCTTCTAGTGATGGAGCAGAACGATTGTGGGGACAAATTGAACATCCTATTGATGTTATTGTATACGCAGCGGGGAAGAGTATTTTTGGATTAGTAACAGATGTAACAAACGATGAATTAGATTATATGGTAGAACTTCAAGTGAAGAACGTATATAAATTACTTTCAATGGCACTTCCGCCTATGATTGAGAGAAGAAGTGGTATTATTGTAATTGTTTCATCTATATGGGGACAAATAGGGGCTTCTTGTGAAGTGCTTTATTCAATGGTAAAAGGGGCGCAAAATTCATATGTGAAAGCTTTAGCGAAAGAAGTTTCTTTAAGTGGATTACGTGTGAATGCAGTAGCACCAGGAGCAATTGAAACGGAAATGTTAAGTGTTTTTTCTGAAGAAGATAAAATGGGAATTGCTGAAGATATACCATTAGGTAGAATAGGATTACCAGAAGAAGTAGCGAAAACAGTTTCATTTCTCGTATCACCAGGAGCGTCTTACATAACTGGACAAATTATCGGAGTGAATGGCGGTTGGCACTGCTAAAAAATTCTTACATAAAAAATGAATAGTTGCACAAATTAAGGATGATTTTATTACTCAATAGTGAGGTGCTTAATTATGTCAGTATTAGATAATTTTGATCAGTGGAAGAGCTTTTTAGGAGAACGTTTAGAGCAAGCGCAAGACAAAGGTTTAGATGGCGGTGCGGTATCAGATATGGCATTTCGTGTTGGCGACTATCTTGCTAATGAAGTAGAAGGACGCAATGACCAAGAGAAATTATTAGCTGAGCTTTGGAAAGTTGCTGATGAACAGGAGCAACATACAATTGCAAATTTAATGGTTAAGTTCGTACAACATAAGTAAAAGTAGAGAGGAGATTCTCCTCTCTACTTTTTTTGTATAATAATTACACAGGATAGATTATACATTTAGCTTCCCTATTAGGGTGAAATCATATAATATAGTACGTAGGTGTAAAGTAAGCAAGGGGAGTGATCTTGGATGATTGAATGGTATTTTGAATATGAAATACATAAAAACCGACCTGGCTTGCTTGGTGACGTTTCTTCGTTAATCGGTATGCTCGGCATTAATATTGTCACAATTAATGGTGTAGATAATGCACGACGTGGGTTACTTCTTATGTGTGATAATCAAGAGCAGATCTCTAGACTTGAATCAATTTTAAATACGATGGATAACATAACGGTAACGAAATATCGTCCGCCCAAGCTAAGAGATAAGCTAGCGGTTAGGCATGGTAGGTACATACAACGAGATGCAGATGATAAGAAAACATTTCGATTTGTGCGTGATGAATTAGGCTTACTTGTAGACTTTATGGCAGAAATCATGAAAAAAGAAGGCCATAAACTAATTGGGATACGTGGAATGCCTCGTGTCGGAAAAACAGAATCCATTGTTGCTGCAAGTGTTTGTGCAAATAAAAGGTGGTTATTTGTATCATCTACTCTTATTAAGCAAACTGTTCGCAGTCAATTAATTGAAGATGAGTATAGCGATGACAATATTTTCATCCTAGATGGAATTGTGTCAACGAAGCGTGCTAACGAAAGACATTGGCAGCTCGTTCGTGAAATTATGAGATTGCCTGCAACGAAAGTTGTGGAACATCCTGATGTATTTGTGAGTCAGTCAGAATACACATTGGATGATTTTGATTATATTATCGAGTTGCGTAACGATTATGATGAAGAAATTCAATATAATTTAGTAGATGAAATTGAGCAAGGTACGCAAAATAATTTCTCTATGTTTGACTTTTAAAGAAATATTGAGGTGTTAGTAGTGACGGAATTGGGACAAAAGCTGAAAGAAGCAAGAGAAGCGAAAGGCTTGACTATTGATCAGCTGCATGAGATTACAAAAATTCAAAAACGCCATTTAGTGGCAATTGAAGAAGGCAATTATGATGTATTGCCAGGAGCTTTTTATGCGCGTGCATTCATTAAACAATACGCAGATGCGGTTGGATTAAATGGAGAGGAACTGCTCGTAGAACATCAGAGTACGATACCACAATCTGAAAAGCGTGAAGTTCCACAAGTATCAACGGGACAAAAAACACAAGAAACAATGCAAAAATCTTCATCATGGCCAATTGCAGATCACATGCCGAAAATCTTAGTTGCGCTGTTAGTCATCGCAGTTGGAGTGGTAATCTGGTTTGTGTTTCAAGCGTTAACTGGAAAAGATGATGAAAAAGTTCCAAGCGCTCAAAGTGAGAAAATTGAAGTTCAAAAAGCGAAAGATTCTCCGTTAGATACGAAGAAAGATGAAGTGAAAGCGGAAGAGCCAAAAAAAGAGGAACCAAAGAAAGAAGAACCAAAGAAAGAAGAACCAAAGAAAGAGGAGCAACCAGCACAACCAACTGGACAGCAAGAAGTGAAAGTAGTTGGAACAACTGGAAAGGTATCTACTTTGGAAATTCATAATAATAAAACATTAGAACTGGAAATTTCAGCTAAGGGTACAAGTTATGTAGATGTTAAGGATGATGCGGGTAACGAAATTCTAAACACTACAGTACAAAGCGGTCAAACAGAGAAACGCGATGTATCAACATTAAAAGAAGTACGACTTAATATTGGAAGTGCACCGAATGTTGAAATTAAACTGAATGGCCAAGTGCTTGCTTTCCCGTTAGATCCACAAAAAGAATATCACCAAAGATTGGTGATTAAAAACCAAGGGATAGAGCAACCAGCACAATAACAGTCATCGCTTCGATGACTTTTTTTCGATGAACAAATGTTTTTGATATGATGGAGGAATAGCTGTGAATTTACCAAATAAAATTACAATATCTAGAATCTTCTTAATTCCAATTTTTATGGTAATTATGTTAGCGCCCTTTGATTGGGGTTCATACAAAATTGGTGATGTTGATTTGCCAATTCAACATTTAGTGGGGGCACTTATCTTTATCATTGCTTCAGCTACAGATTGGATTGATGGACATTACGCAAGAAAGTATAATCTTGTAACGAATTTAGGGAAGTTTCTTGACCCGTTAGCTGATAAATTGCTTGTTTCGGCAGCACTTATTACATTGGTAGAGATGCAATATGTACCGGCTTGGATTGTTATTGTAATTATCAGTCGTGAGTTTGCGGTAACAGGTTTACGTCTTGTACTTGCTGGAACAGGGGAAGTAGTTGCAGCAAACCAGCTAGGAAAAATTAAGACGTGGACACAAATTATTGCAATTGCAGCATATTTATTACACGATGTACCTTTAAATTTAATCCATATTCCAGTTGCAGATATCTTCATATGGATTGCATTAATCTTTACTGTTATTTCAGGATGGGATTATTTCTGGAAAAATAGAGCTGCTTTTGTAAACTCAAAATAGAAGTTTATGGGGGAATTGGGATGAATGCTGAGATTATTGCGGTTGGAACTGAATTATTACTTGGACAAATTGCAAATACAAATGCCCAGTTTTTATCTGAAAAGTTAGCTTCAATCGGAATTAACGTGTACTATCATACTGTTGTTGGTGATAATAATAAGCGATTGCAAAAGGCGATTGAAGCTGCGGAAGAACGTGCTGATATACTTATTTTTACAGGTGGATTAGGACCAACAAAAGATGATTTAACGAAAGAAACGATAGCTGCTAGTTTAGATGAAGAGCTTGTGTATGATGAAAAGGCATTAGCCTTAATAAGTAATTACTTTAAGCGTACAGGCCGTGAATTTACGGAGAATAATAAAAAGCAAGCGCTCGTTTTAAATGGAGCAACAGTATTTGCAAATGACCACGGTATGGCGCCTGGTATGGGGGTAAATAAGAACGGAAAAGTTTATATTTTATTACCAGGGCCGCCAAAAGAAATGAAACCAATGTATGTAAGTTACGTAGAGCCTTTTTTACGTAATTTTACAACAGGAGAAAACATTTATTCTCGTGTGCTTCGTTTCTTCGGTATTGGGGAGTCCCAATTAGAGGTGAAAGTGCAAGATTTAATTGATGGACAAACAAACCCAACAATCGCCCCGTTAGCAAATGATGGAGAAGTGACATTACGTTTAACCGCTAAGCATCAAAATGTTAGCGAAGCGGAGAAACTAATTCAACATGTGGAAGATTTGATTTTAGAAAGAGTAGGAGAATTTTTCTACGGATATGACCAAGAATTTTTGCATTATAAGGCAATCGAGTTATTGAAGAGAAAAGGGTTAACTTTAGCGTGTGCAGAAAGTTTAACAGGTGGTCTTTTTGGAAATCAAGTAACTGAAAACGCTGGTGTTTCTTCTGTGTTTAAAGGCGGTGTCATTTGTTATCATAATGATGTGAAGCAACATGTTTTACGTGTGCCTGAAGAAGTGTTGCATACTGATGGTGCAGTTAGTAAAGAATGTGCTCGTTATCTTGCTGAAAATGTTAAGGATGTATTAAAAGCGGATATCGGAATTAGTTTCACTGGGGTAGCAGGGCCAGATGCTTCAGAACAGAAAGAACCAGGAACAGTATTTGTTGGGCTTTCGATTAAGGATGAACCAACTGTAGTCTTTCCTCTTAATTTAAGCGGAAGTCGTCAACAAATTAGAGAACGAACAGCAAAATATGGATTTTATCATTTATATAAAAAGCTAGAAGAGATATAAGTTTCTTCTAGTTTTTTTTACGGTTAAATTTAGATATTATTTGATAGAAAATAAAAAAATCGAATAAATGTTCGATTTTTGTTGGCAAATTGAATTGAAAATAGGTATAATAAGATTAGCAATTCAGTTAAGGAGGAATTTTGAATGAGTGATCGTCAAGCAGCGTTAGATATGGCGTTAAAACAAATAGAGAAGCAATTCGGTAAAGGTTCAATTATGAAATTAGGAGAACAAGCGGAGCGTAGAGTTTCTACGGTTTCTAGTGGTTCTTTAGCACTTGATGTGGCACTAGGAGTAGGCGGATATCCACGTGGCCGTATTATCGAAATTTACGGACCTGAAAGTTCAGGTAAAACGACAGTTTCATTACATGCAATTGCAGAAGTACAACGTCAAGGTGGACAAGCAGCATTCATTGATGCGGAGCACGCAATGGATCCTGTATATGCACAAAAATTAGGCGTTAACATAGATGAATTACTATTATCACAGCCTGATACAGGGGAGCAAGGATTGGAAATCGCGGAAGCACTTGTACGAAGTGGTGCGGTTGACATTATCGTAATTGACTCTGTAGCAGCTCTTGTACCGAAAGCAGAGATTGAAGGCGATATGGGTGACTCACACGTAGGTTTACAAGCACGTTTAATGTCACAAGCACTTCGTAAGCTTTCAGGAGCAATCAACAAATCAAAAACAATTGCAATCTTTATTAACCAAATTCGTGAAAAAGTTGGGGTTATGTTCGGAAACCCAGAAACAACTCCGGGTGGTCGTGCGTTGAAATTCTATTCAACTGTCCGTCTTGAAGTGCGTCGTGCGGAGCAATTAAAGCAAGGTAACGACATCGTTGGTAATAAAACAAAAGTAAAAGTAGTGAAAAATAAAGTAGCACCACCATTCCGTGTTGCGGAAGTTGATATTATGTACGGAGAAGGTATTTCAAGAGAAGGTGAAATCTTGGATATGGCTTCTGAGCTTGATATCGTTCAAAAGAGCGGTGCTTGGTATTCTTATAATGAAGAACGCCTAGGACAAGGTCGTGAAAATTCGAAGCAGTTCTTAAAAGAAAATACAGATTTAAGAGAAGAAATTGCCTTCTTTATTCGTGAGCATCACGGAATTAGTGAAGATTCTGGTGCTGAGGGCGCAGAAGATTCAACTCTTCTTGATTAAAAAAATAAAAGACACGGCCTCGTGTCTTTTATTTTTTTATCTACTATTAAGGAGCATAATACTATAGATAAAAATATTTTTTTACTTCAAATGGGTTGTGTAAAGAAGGATATTTAAATATTTTAAGGAAAAGAAATGGGAATTACTA
>NZ_JBEUTW010000001.1:0-76447 GCF_040492675.1 Bacillus sp. AP50 | reverse complement strand
CAATAATGTAAACTTGCAAACAAAATCTTTTTAATTTAAATATTATATTTTTTTTATAAATAAATTAAAAAATTGGTATAATAAGGGATTGTTACGTTTTTTGTAGGTAAAGAGATGTAACGAAAAAATTGGGTTAAGGAATGTGAATGTATGAAGAAATTAAGTAAAGTAATGTCATTTTGTTTGGCCGCTAGTATGCTTGTTATAACGGGGTGTGAAACAAGTGAAAACAAAGTTCAAGTGAATAAAATGATTGACCAGCTTGATGAAGCGCCAGAAGTGACAGAAAAAGAAGCAAAAAAGATTGTAAGAAAGAGTGTAGATGGAATAGCAAACGCGTTTAGTGAGATGGAAAAAGAAAATGGATGGAGCCGAAATAATCCTGGGGATTTAGAGACAGTTAAAAAAGGAGTTAAGGGATTAGTTTCAAAAAAGTTTGTAGAGAATCAGCTTCCTGAATTGCTTAATAACTTTAATAGATCGAGAGAGACTGATATGTTACCATTCCCAAATTATTTTCAATCTGAAATAAGATTTTCTTCTTCACAAGATAAAGAAAATTTAACGGTACATACATTAAGTTTAGAAGATGAAATAGGTCATGCGGCCCAAGAATGGGAATTTCATTTGGTGTATAAAGAAGGGGAATGGTTAATGGATAAATGGTCATTCGTTTTTCCTGAAGATTTAAAACTTACAAAAGAAGAAGCAAATAGAATTTTACAAATGCCAGACGATAAGAATGTGTCATTTGTAAGTGAAGAAAATAGTGGCGATAAGAAATATATATTCAAAGATAGTAACGGATTAATTACTGTAAATGCGAAAACATCTCTTATTTCATACAATGTAGATGAAAATAGGTATGAAAAAGTAACGAAAGAAAGAAATATTCAAGAAACAGAACAAGTACAGAGAAAGGATTCCAGTGCGTATACAGGTTCAAAAGACGAGAAACAATCGCAAAAAGAATCTTCTTCAAAGATAGATAGAGCAAATGTTTTAAGCGAATTAGCTGCTATAGATAAACAAGAAAAACATACGAATGCTATGTCAACCAATGATATAGTAAATGAAATAGAAGGAAATTATGAACTGTGGGATAATAAACTAAATGAAATTTACAGTACATTAAAAAGTACGATGTCAGCTGATGCGTTCCAGTCGTTAAAAACGAAACAAATTGCGTGGGTTAAAGAAAAAGAAAGTAAAGTTAAAGCAATTGGTACTGATACAAATAACGGAACGATGAGGCGTATCGAAGCCTCAGAAGAGAAATATAAGATGACAAAAGCAAGGTGTTATGAATTAGTAAATGGGTATATGAATTAGTGTGAACGAATATAAAAAAATGCGTTGCTTATAAGCAACGCATTTTTTATTTACGCTTTTAATTTCATTACAATATCAGCATCTGGTGTTACATATACGGTTTGCTGATTGTCGTACGTAACAAAACCAAGTTTTGCACCACTCGGTTTTTTGACATGGCGTATTTTGGTGAAATCAACAGGTACAGAGCTAGACTCTTTCGCTTTACTGTAATAGGCAGCAATTTTGGCAGCTTCTAGTAAAGTTTCTTCAGCAGGTTCTAAAGAACGAATGACAACGTGAGAGCCAGGTATGTCTTTCGTATGTAACCAAATTTCATCACGGCGGGCAAACTTCGTTGTTAAATAATCATTTTGTTTATTGTTTTTACCAACGAAAATCTCTGTGCCATCACTTGCTACATATTTATCTAATACTGGTTTAGTAGGCTTTTTCTTTGCGTTTTTCGTTTTGCGATTGCGCACATAACCTTCTTCAGCTAATTCCTCACGAATTTCTTCAATATCTTTTGAAGAAGCAGCTTCCATTTGTTGAAGTAAGCTATCAAAATAAAGAATTTCTTCATTTGTTTTTTCGATTTGTTCTTCTACAACAACAACTGAATTTTTTGCTTTTTGATACTTTTGGAAATAGCGTTGTGCATTTTCAGATGGTGTTTTTAAAGGATCTAATGTAATTTTTACAGTTCCACCATTCTCATCGTAATAATTAACGACCTCAATATCTTTATCGCCCTTTTTTAAAGCGTACATATTGGCTGTAAGTAGCTCTCCAAATAGTTGATATTTATCTGCTTTTCCAGCATCTTGCAGTGTTTTTTCGAGTTTAATGAGTTTTTTCTCGTTTTTATTTTTTTCGTTTTGCATAAAGCGTTCTAAATCATGAGCTTGTTGTTTTACACGATCACGTTCTGCTTTGCCAAAGAAGAAACGATCTAACAATTCGCTCACTGATGAGAATGTTTTTTCTTCTCCTTGCAAGTGTGTAAGAGGGAAAAGATAAAAGAATTCTTTTCCATTTGCAGTAATCATTGTAGGTGTATATGCATGAGATAGTAATGGTGTTTGTATAGAGAAAAATGCTTCTGATAATGCTTTCTCGTTTGCCATACCGGCTTTCTTTACTACTTCTTTTGCAAATAATGGGGATATTCCCATGAAAGCACCGACGAGTTGTTTATCCATATTTCCAGATAGAAAGTCTAGCGGTCTAATAAAATCATCTGCGGTTTCAATTTGCAGAGGATTGATTTTATGTTGGGCTGGTGGCGCGACGTACTCAGCACCAGCATATACAGTTCGGTGACGGTTTACGGCTAATGAAACGTGTTTTAAGCTATCTAAAATCACGTTTGTTTTCGTATCTAATAAGATAATGTTACTATGTCGTCCCATTATTTCAATTACTAATGTTTTTAATGATTCGTCTCCGATTTCATTACGACTGCGAACTGTAATTTGAATAATGCGTTCTAAGTCGATTTGTTCAATTTTTTCAATAAATCCACCTTCTAAATGTTTGCGAAGAAGCATACAGAACATCGGCGGTATTGCTGGCGAATCGTAGTTTTGATTCGTTAAGTGCATACGCGCATATGTAGGATGAGATGAAAGAATTAGTTTTTGGTTCTTTCCATTCGCTCGAATATGTAATAAAATCTCGTATTTTGAAGGTTGATATATTTTGGAAATTCTTCCTGTGTAAAGAGAATTTTCAATTTCATGTGTAATCGCTCTTGTAAATAATCCATCGAATGCCATAAATGAACACTCCTTTCTAACTAAATGTTAATTATAGCATTTTTTTGGACGAGGCTGAATAAGCTTTCAATAGAGTATGTCTGGAATCAGGAGGTCGATAGCAGGATGAACTGGTATGGAATGCGAGCACATGAAGTGGAAGAAAGAACGAATACGAATGTAAAGGTTGGACTTACAGAGAAAGAAGCAGAAGGGCGAGTAAAGAAATTTGGTACTAATGAATTAGAAGAAGCAAAAAGGCCTTCTGCACTAATGGTATTTTTAGCACAGTTTAAAGATTTCATGGTACTCGTTTTGTTTGGAGCAACAATTGTTTCTGCGTTTTTAGGTGAATACATTGATTCTATTGCTATTGTTGCCATTGTTATTATCAATGGTATTCTCGGCTTTTTTCAAGAAAGAAAAGCTGAAAAATCATTGGAAGCTTTAAAGGAACTAGCCGCTCCGCAAGTTACTGTAATGCGGAATGGAAAGTGGGTAAAAGCACCATCTAAAGCACTTGTTTTAGGGGATATTATTAAGTTTTCCAGTGGTGATCGTATTGGGGCTGATGTGCGTCTTGTTGAGGCATCAAGTTTATATATTGAAGAGTCTGCTTTGACAGGGGAGTCCGTACCTGTACAAAAGAAGGTAGAAGCATTGCAAGGGCAAGATGTTGCAATTGGGGATCAAAAAAATATGGCTTTTATGGGGACAATGATTACGCGAGGATCTGGTACAGGAGTTGTTGTAGCAACTGGTATGAATACAGCGATGGGGCAAATTGCAAATATGTTGCAAAATGCAGAGCAAATGGAAACGCCACTGCAAAGAAGGTTAGAACAGCTCGGAAAAATATTAATTATTGTAGCTCTTATTTTGACAGCGCTCGTTGTATTGGCTGGTGTGTATCAAGGGAATGAAGTATATCATATGTTTTTAGCTGGCGTATCGCTAGCTGTTGCGGCTATTCCAGAAGGATTGCCAGCAATTGTTACAGTAGCTTTATCACTTGGTGTACAGCGTATGATAAAAAAGAGAGCAATTGTAAGGAAGTTACCGGCCGTAGAAACGTTAGGCTGCGCTTCTGTTATATGCTCTGATAAAACGGGAACAATGACGCAAAACAAAATGATGGTAACACATATGTGGTCAGGCGGAGAATTGTGGAAAGTGACAGGGCAAGGATATGAACCTAATGGCTCTTTTATGAAAGGTGAAAAAGAAGTGAATCCAGCTAAGACAAAATCACTTTATCAGCTACTTACATTTGGTTCACTATGTAACAATGCAAATATTATTCAAAAGAAAAAGGCGTACGTATTAGATGGAGATCCGACAGAGGGAGCGCTTGTAGCTGCAGCAATGAAAGCTGGGATAACACGTGAGGCATTAAAAGGGAAATTTGAAATTATTCGTGAATTCCCCTTTGATTCAACTCGAAAAATGATGAGTGTTATTGTACGAGATCGAGAGGGGAAAAAGTTTATTGTTACGAAAGGAGCACCGGATGTTCTTTTGCAACTGAGTCAAACAATCTTATGGGGGGATAAGCAGCAGCCGTTAAGTGAGCTATATAGAAAAGAAGTACAGGCGGCTATTCATAGCTTAGGTAGTCAAGCGCTTCGAACAATTGCAGTTGCGTTTAAACCTTTAAAAGTCACGGATTCTATTGAACATGAAAGAGACGTTGAAAAAGATTTTATGTTGGTTGGAATACAAGGTATGATTGACCCGCCAAGGCCAGAAGTGGCGCAGGCGGTAAAAGAGTGTAAAGAAGCTGGTATTCGAACAGTAATGATTACAGGTGATCATAAAGTGACAGCAATGGCGATTGCTGAACAATTAGGAGTTTTACCACCAGATGGACGCGTTGTTGAAGGAGTAGAACTCGCGAATATGGATGTGGAGGAATTAGAAAATGTTGTAGAAGATACGTATGTATTCGCTCGTGTATCACCTGAGCATAAATTGAAAATTGTTAAGGCACTGCAAAATCAAGGACATATAGTAGCGATGACAGGTGATGGAGTGAACGATGCTCCAGCGATAAAAACAGCGGATATTGGGATAGCGATGGGAATTACAGGGACAGATGTTGCGAAAGAAGCCTCTTCACTTGTTTTACTAGACGATAATTTTGCTACAATTAAATCAGCAATTAAAGAAGGAAGAAATATATATGAGAACATACGTAAGTTCATTCGCTACTTATTGGCGTCAAATGTTGGAGAAATTTTAGTTATGTTATTTGCGATGTTACTTGCATTACCACTGCCGATGGTTCCTATTCAAATTTTATGGGTGAACTTAGTTACTGATGGTTTACCAGCGATGGCATTAGGTTTGGATAAGGCTGAAGGAGATGTGATGAAGAGAACACCGCGTCACCCGAAAGAAGGGGTATTCGCTAGAGGGCTTGCGTGGAAAATAATAAGTCGAGGGTTTTTAATTGGAGCAGTGACGTTAGTGGCGTTTATTATTGCGTATAACCAACATCCAAATGAACTGAAATATGCACAAACTGTAGCGTTCGCGACGTTGGTACTTGCTCAGCTTATTCATGTATTTGATTGTCGTAGTGAGCATTCTGTCTTTCACCGTAATCCATTTGGGAACGTGTATTTAGTAGGGGCGGTTATTATTTCGTTACTACTCATGCTAGTGGTTATATATTATCCACCGTTACAACCAATCTTTAGCACAATGCCGATACAAGCAAGAGATTGGTTATTAATTGGAGGTTTGTCATCAATTCCGACTTTCTTACTAGTAGGTTCTTTATTAACAGGGAAAAAGGCTAAGAAGAAAAAGCCGATATTATATAAGAAGGGATTAAACTTGAAATAGTCAATGTTATGAAAATGTGATATAATTTACAGAAGGTAGTAGAGCCTTGTCTCTATTACCTTTTTCATTGAGTTATTTTATGGCTTGGATGTGATAAAAATGATTTCTAGTATGACAGGGTTTGGAAGATCGAAAGTAGAAAGTGATACTTTTCAAATTACAGTAGAAATGAAATCGGTGAACCACCGTTTTTTAGAGATGAGTATTCGACTTCCTAAGCAAATGATGGTATTTGAGGACAAAATTCGTAAAATAATTGCACAGCAAGTTCGACGTGGACGCATTGAAGTGTCTATTAGTATAGCGGGTGAAGGACTTGTTGAAAGAAAATTAAGTGTGAATTGGTCACTTCTTGAGCAGTACCAATCGATGATGGAAGATATAAAAGGGAAATTTCAATTACAAGATTCTATTACACTTCAGCAATTAATGGCAATGCCAGAAGTAACAGCAATTGAAGAAATAGAAAATGTAAATGAACATTTTGAGAACAGTTTATATGAGGCTGTTCGTCAAGCTGCTCATATGTTGAAAACGATGAGAGATGGCGAAGGAGAACGATTACATAAAGATATAGCGTATCGTTTACAAGAGATTAGCAATTGTGTAAATACAATTATTCCACATGCACCAATTGTTACACAAAAATATCGTGAACGATTAGAAAATCGCTTAAAAGAATTACATAATCAAGATCTAGATGAACAAAGATTGCTAACAGAAGTCGCAATCTTTGCAGAGCGTTGTGATATTCATGAAGAGTTAGTTCGTTTGCAAAGTCATTTAGAGCAATTTCGTGAAACATTGCAGATTGAAGAGCCTGTTGGAAGGAAAATGGATTTCATCGTGCAAGAGATGCATAGAGAAATTAATACGATTGGTTCTAAGGCAAATGACTTAACAATTTCAAAATATGTTGTAGAAATGAAAAATAACCTTGAAAAAATTCGTGAACAAGTACAAAATATTGAGTAGCTTTCAAAAAATATATAAAGTTATACGTGGTGGAGAAATCGGATAGACTTACTAGGAGGCGCAAACTATGGCCATGCGGTTTTTAAATATTGGATACGGAAATATTGTATCTGCTCATCGAATTATTGCTATTGTAAGTCCGGAGTCAGCTCCTATTAAACGAACAGTACAGGAAGCACGCGAACATAATGCTTTGCTTGATGCTACGTATGGGAGAAAAACAAGGGCGGTTATTGTTATGGATGATGGGCATGTTGTATTAAGTCCAATTCAACCAGAGACGATTGCACATCGTTTGAATAATAAAGAAGATTTAAGTGAGGAAGGGTAGGTTTTACATATTTATGAGAAGTAGAAGAGGATTGCTCATCGTTCTTTCAGGGCCTTCTGGGGTTGGAAAAGGGACGGTTCGTAAAGAGCTGTTTAGCCATGAGGATACACGTTTTCAGTACTCTATTTCAGTAACGACACGTAAGCCGCGTGAAGGTGAAGTAGATGGTGTGGATTATTTCTTTAAAGAAAGAGAAGAATTCGAGGAAATGATTCGTAATGAAAAATTACTTGAGTGGGCTGAGTTCGTAGGTAATTATTACGGAACACCGATTGACTATGTTGAAAAAACATTACAAGAAGGAAAAGATGTATTCTTAGAAATTGAAGTGCAAGGAGCAATTCAAGTTAAGAAAGCTTTCCCAGAAGGTGTATTTATTTTCTTAGCACCTCCAAGTTTATCTGAACTAAAGAGCCGTATTGTCGGACGTGGTACAGAGACTGAAGATGTTATTGAAAATCGTTTAACTGTAGCGAAAGAAGAAATCGAGATGATGGACGCTTACGACTATGTAGTAGAAAACGATCAAGTTGAATTAGCTTGTGATAGAATTAAAGCAATTGTGGTTGGCGAACATTGCCGCCGCGAAAGGGTAGCAAAATATTATAAAGAAATGACGGAGGGTCTATAATTATGTTAAATCCATCAATTGACTCATTACTACAAAAAATCGATTCTAAGTACACATTAGTAACAGTAGCTGCAAAACGCGCGCGTGAAATGCAACTTGCTAATAACTGTGTTGTAGAAAAACCTGTTTCTCATAAATGTGTAGGTAAAGCATTAGAAGAAATCGATGCAGAAGCATTAAGCTACGTACCAAGTGAAGATAAAGTAGCTGAATAAGCCTTTGCCTTCGACAAAATAAAACATAGACTTTATAATTTTCTATGTAACGGTAACAACCTATTTACAAGTAGGTTGTTATTTTTTTACGAAAGGAATGAAATATTGGTACTGACGAGCTGAGAATTCTATTTCAGTATTATAAGTTTGAAAAAGAAAGAGGACGAGTCATATGCTAAAAGGGAAAAAGATACTTCTATGTGTAACAGGAGGCATTGCGGTTTTTAAAGCAGCTGCGTTAACGAGTAAATTGACACAATCTGGCGCGATTGTAAAAGTAATGATGAGTGAGTCGGCAATGAAGTTTGTTACGCCTCTTACATTCCAAGCGCTTTCTCGCCATGATGTATATACGGATACATTTGATGAGAAAGACTCAGCTGTTATTGCTCATATTGATTTAGCAGATTGGGCGGATGTTGTACTTGTCGCACCTGCTACTGCCAATTGTATTGGAAAGTTAGCTGGTGGTATTGCAGATGATATGATTACAACTACTTTGTTAGCTACTACAGCTCCGGTATGGATTGCGCCTGCTATGAATGTGCATATGTATGAAAATAAAATAGTTCAAAAAAATATGATGACATTGAAAACGCTAGGATATACATTTATTGAGCCTGGGGAAGGCTTTTTAGCATGTGGATATGTAGCGAAGGGACGACTAGAAGAACCTGAAGCAATTATTGCACGGTTAGAGGAAGCTTTCTCAGAACACAAACCATTGCAGGGAAAAAGAATATTAATAACTGCTGGCCCAACACGTGAAAAGGTTGATCCAGTTCGCTTTATGACAAATTTTTCTTCTGGAAAAATGGGGTATGCGATTGCGGAAGTGGCAGCGAATTTAGGCGCTGATGTTATACTCGTTTCAGGACCGACAGCATTAAATCCACCGTTACATGTAACGACAGTGCAAGTGGAATCTGCACAAGATATGTTAGAAGCGGTTCTTCAACATTATCAAAACGTAGACGTTGTCATTAAAACAGCAGCAGTTGCAGATTATCGTCCGAAATATGTTCATGAGAATAAAATGAAAAAGCAAAATGGTGATGCTGTCATTGAACTTGAAAGAACGGTGGATATTTTAAAAACGTTAGGTCAGAAAAAGGATAAACAGTTACTTATCGGTTTTGCTGCTGAAACGACAAATGTAGAGGAATATGCAACGAAAAAACTACGTGAGAAAAATGCAGATATGATTGTCGCGAATGATGTAAAAGCGCAAGGAGCTGGATTTGGCACGGATACGAATATTGTAACAATGTATAGAAAAGATGGAAAAGTTATTGAGTTGCCAATTTTAATGAAAAAAGAGGTAGCTCGTGAAATATTGAAGCAAATTGAAATGATGTTAGAAGATGATCGTTTATGAAATTTGCAAGTGTAATTGTTGATGTACCTGCCCGTCAGACAGATCGACCATTTGATTACATTATCCCTAAAAAATGGGAAGATATTGTACAGACAGGAATGCGTGTAGTAGTTCCGTTTGGCCCAAGAAAATTGCAAGGTTTTATTATTGGGATTAAAGATTCGGTGGATGTAGAAAGTAAGAAGTTAAAGACAATCCATGAAATATTAGATGTAACACCGGTTTTAAATGATGAATTATTAAAGCTTGGATATTGGCTTACAAGTGAAACGTTATGCTACATGATTTCAGCTTTTCAAGTGATGCTTCCAACTGCGATAAAAGCAACGTATAAAAAACGTCTACAACTTTGTAAACAGGAAGAAATAGCACCTGAAATACTATATTTATTTCAGGATAAAGAAGCAATTGATTTTGAAGTAATCGAGCAACAGCCACATTTATACCGAACTATTCAACAAGAAATTAAAAATGGTACGGTTGAAGTCGTTTATCAAGTGAAAGATAAAGTACAAAAGAAGAAGCAAAGAGTGGTTCAGCCGGAGTTGCCAGAAGATAAATTGGAATTAGCGGCATTTGAACTGAAAAGTAAAAAACAACAAGATGTACTTTATTATTTTGTGGAAAATTATAAAAGTGCACCGTTGAAAGTAATTACAGAAGAGTTACAAATAACAGATGCTCCAATAAAAGCACTTGTTAAAAAGGGATTCATTTCAGAAAAGTATGTGGAAGTATACCGAAATCCGTATGACGATGATGATTTTGAACAAACAAAACCATTTCCGCTTACGGAGGAACAAAAACAAGTTATTACACCAATTTTATCATCAATTACAAATGAAACTTATAATCCATTTTTACTATATGGTGTTACAGGAAGTGGAAAGACAGAAGTATATTTACAATCTATAGCAGCAGTGCTCAAGAAAGGAAAAGAAGCTATCGTTCTTGTTCCTGAAATTGCACTAACGCCCCAAATGGTGGATCGTTTTAAAGGTAGGTTTGGCTCACAAGTTGCAGTTCTTCATAGTGCGTTGTCTGTTGGAGAAAAGTATGACGAGTGGCGTAAGATTTTAAGAAAAGAAGTGAAAGTTGTAGTTGGTGCGCGTTCAGCTGTTTTTGCGCCTTTTGAGAATTTAGGGATTATTATTATTGATGAAGAGCATGAATCAAGTTACAAACAAGAAGATAATCCGAGGTATCATGCAAGAGATGTAGCTGTCTGGAGAGGACAATATCATAAATGTCCTATCGTTCTTGGTAGTGCGACACCAACACTTGAATCGTTTGCAAGGGCGAAAAAAGGTGTTTATGAACTATTAACAATGGAAAAACGTATGAATGAACAAGCTTTACCAACGGTAGAGATTGTTGACATGCGAGAAGAACTTCGTGACGGGAATCGATCAATGTTTTCTAAGGCGCTGCATGAAAAAATAGCAGATCGATTAGAAAAGAAAGAACAAATGGTACTCTTTTTAAATAGAAGAGGTCATTCTACATTTGTTATGTGCCGTGATTGTGGGTATGTTGTTCAATGTCCGCATTGTGATATTTCATTGACATATCATAAAATGAATCATCGTTTAAAATGTCATTATTGTAGTTACGAAGAGAATATGCCAACTGAGTGTCCAGCTTGTCAAAGTACATACATTCGTTTCTTTGGTACAGGTACACAAAAGGTAGAAGAAGAAATTACAAAACTATTTCCAGAGGCACGAGTCATTCGAATGGATGTAGATACGACAAGTCGAAAAGGAATGCATGAAAAATTATTAAAGGCGTTCGGGGAAGAAAAAGCAGATATATTACTCGGAACACAAATGATTGCTAAAGGATTAGATTTTCCGAAAGTAACGCTCGTTGGGGTGTTAACTGCAGATACGATGCTTCACTTACCTGATTTTCGGGCGAGTGAAAAGACATATCAGCTATTGACGCAAGTAAGTGGACGAGCGGGTAGACATGAATTGCCAGGGGAAGTTGTGATTCAAACGTATACGCCAGAACATTACAGTATAGAGTTAGCGAAGAACCAACAATATGATGTGTTTTTTGACCAAGAAATGCAAATGAGACGAACAAGACAATATCCCCCATATTACTATGTTGTACTCGTAACTGTATCTCATCCTGAATTATTAAAAGCGGTACAAGTGACGGAAAAAATTGCCTCGTATTTACGAACGCATTGCTCACAGCAAACAATGGTGCTAGGACCAGTTGCTTCAGCGATTCCAAGGATAAAAGATAGATATCGTTATCAATGCATGATAAAATACAAACGGGAACCAAACTTAAAGAACGTGCTCAAAATGGTAAATGAACATTATCAAGCAGAAATGCAAAAAGAGCTACAAATCTCAATTGATTTTAATCCAACAATGTTAATGTAGCGGAGGGAAATATGGCAGTTTTAGAAATAATAAAGCATCCAAATGAAGTGTTAGAAACACCATGCGAAAGAGTAATTAACTTTGATAAAAAGTTAGTGAAATTGTTGAAAGATATGCATGAAACAATGTTAATTGCGGACGGAGTCGGTTTAGCTGCGCCTCAAGTAGGTGTAAGCTTGCAAGTAGCGGTTGTTGATGTCGATGATGATACTGGGAAAATCGAGTTAATCAATCCATCAATATTAGAAAAACGTGGTGAACAAGTAGGTCCCGAAGGCTGTTTAAGCTTCCCGGGACTTTATGGTGAAGTAGAACGTGCCGATTATATTAAAGTAAGAGCGCAAAATCGCCGTGGGAAAGTATTCTTATTAGAAGCGGAAGGATTTTTAGCGCGTGCAATTCAACATGAAATTGATCATTTACACGGTGTTTTATTTACATCGAAAGTGACAAGATATTATGAAGAAAACGAACTAGAATAGGTGTTAAAAGGAGCGGTTTTTAAATGATAAAAGTAGTGTTTATGGGAACACCGGACTTTTCAGTGCCGGTGCTTCGTCGTCTTATTGAAGATGGCTATGAGGTAGTAGGTGTTGTGACGCAACCTGATCGTCCAGTAGGTAGAAAAAAAGTATTAACACCTACACCTGTTAAAGTTGAAGCGGAAAAACATGGTATCCCTGTGTTACAGCCGTTAAAAATTCGTGAAAAAGATGAATATGAAAAAGTATTGGCATTAGAGCCAGATTTAATTGTAACAGCTGCATTTGGGCAGATTGTACCAAATGAAATTTTAGAAGCACCGAAGTATGGATGTATTAATGTTCACGCTTCTTTACTTCCTGAACTTCGTGGTGGTGCACCAATTCATTATGCAATTATGGAAGGTAAAGAAAAAACAGGTATTACAATTATGTATATGGTAGAAAAATTGGATGCTGGTGATATCTTAACGCAAGTGGAAGTTGAAATTGAAGAGCGTGAAACGACAGGCTCATTATTTGATAAATTAAGTGAAGCAGGAGCACACCTTCTATCTAAAACAGTACCTTTATTAATCCAAGGTAAGTTAGAACCGATTAAACAAAACGAAGAAGAAGTAACGTTTGCGTACAATATAAAACGTGAGCAAGAGAAAATTGATTGGACAAAAACAGGTGAAGAAGTATACAATCACATTCGCGGATTGAATCCATGGCCAGTTGCTTATACAACTTTAGCGGGACAAGTTGTTAAAGTATGGTGGGGAGAAAAAGTGCCTATAACTGAACCGGCTGAAGCAGGTACGATTGTTGCAATCGAAGAAGATGGTTTTGTTGTAGCAACGAGTAATGAAACAGGTGTTAAAATTACTGAATTGCAACCATCTGGTAAAAAGCGTATGAGTTGTTCACAATTTTTACGTGGAACAAAACCTGAAATTGGAACGAAGTTAGGAGAAAATGCATGAGACAAAATGTTCGTGAATTAGCTCTTGATGGTTTAATTCAAGTGGAAAAAAGTGGTGCATATAGCAACTTACTTTTAAATAATCTAATTGAAAAAAGTGCAATTGATAGAAAAGATATTGGTTTATTAACTGAAATTGTATATGGAACGATTCAACGTCGTGACACATTAGATTATTATTTACAGCCTTTTTTAAAAAAGAAGGTTGAGGCGTGGGTAAGAGTATTGCTTCGCTTATCTTTATATCAAATGATTTATTTAGACCGAGTGCCAGAAAGAGCGGCTATTCATGAAGCGGTTGAGATTGCAAAGCGTCGCGGGCATAAAGGAATTGCTGGTATGGTGAACGGTGTATTACGTTCGATTCAGAGAGAAGGTGTACCTTCTGTAGATGAAATCAAGGATCCAGTAGAACGTCTTGCAATTACAACAAGTCATCCAGTTTGGCTTGTCCAAGAGTGGACTTCAGAATACGGTTTAGAAACTGCAGAAAAAATGTGCGAAGTAAACATGTTACCCCCTGTACCAACAGCGCGTGTGAATGTTGATAAGGTAACGGTAGAAGAAGCGATTGAGTTGTTGGCAAGTGAAGGTATAGAAGCAAAAAGTGGTGACTTATCAGATGATGCAATTCAGATTGAAAGAGGAAATGTAGCGCATACAGAAGCGTTTAAAAAAGGATTTCTTTCTATTCAAGATGAAAGTTCTATGCTTGTAGCACGCGCTTTAGAACCGAATACGGGAGATGCAGTTCTTGATAGTTGTGCTGCTCCAGGCGGAAAAACAACGCATATCGCGGAACGATTAAAGGGAACTGGTAAGGTCATGTCCCTTGATTTACATGCACACAAAGTACGTTTAATTAAACAGCAAGCAGAGCGACTTGGTCTAGAAAATGTCGAAACTAAAGCGCTAGATGCTAGAAAAGTGCAAGAGCACTTTGCAAATGAAACGTTTGATAAAATATTGGTAGATGCACCGTGTTCTGGATTTGGTGTAATTAGACGTAAGCCTGATATTAAGTTAGGAAAAGATAAAGGCGATAGTGAAAGATTATCGACGATTCAAATTGCAATACTAGAAAAAATAGCACCATTATTAAAACAAGGCGGTCGTCTTGTTTATAGTACGTGCACAATTGAGAAAATAGAAAATGAACAAGTAATAGAGAAATTTTTACAAGAACATCCTGAATTTGAATGGGATACTACGCTTAAAGAGCGTATGCCAGAAAAATTAACTCCGTATATTGATGAAGGTCAAGTACAAATTTTACCGCATTATTTTGCGACGGATGGCTTTTATATTGCTTGTTTAAGGAAGAAGGTGTAGCATCATGGAAACGACTGTAAGAAAACAAAAGAAAAATTTAGAAACGAAGAAACCATCAATTTACTCTTTACAACTTCATGAAATGCAAGATTGGTTAAAGGAACAAGGAGAACCGAAGTTCCGTGCTGGACAAATTTTTGATTGGTTATATAAAAAACGTGTAAAAAATTATGAGGATATGTCAAACCTTTCTAAAGGATTGCGTGATAAATTGTCGAATTCCTTTGATATTACTACTTTAAACACGTTAGTAAAACAAACGTCTTCGGATGGAACAATTAAATTCTTATTCCAATTATATGACGGATATTCTATTGAAACGGTATTAATGCGACACGAATATGGAAATTCCATTTGTGTAACAACGCAAGTGGGTTGTCGTATTGGGTGTACGTTCTGTGCTTCGACACTTGGTGGATTAAAGCGAAACCTAGAAGCTGGAGAAATCGTAGCGCAAGTAGTAGAAGTTCAGCGTGCGCTTGATGAAACGGAAGAACGTGTAAGTTCTCTTGTTGTTATGGGGATTGGAGAACCATTTGATAACTATGATAATTTAATGGGATTCTTACGCATCATTAACCATGAAAAAGGACTTCATATTGGTGCGAGACATATGACTGTTTCGACGAGTGGAATTATCCCGAAAATTTATAAGTTTGCTGAAGAAGATCTACAAATTAATTTTGCGATTTCATTGCATGCTCCAAACTCAGAATTACGTTCAAAATTAATGCCGATTAACCGTGCTTATAAATTACCAGATTTAATGGAAGCTATTAAATACTATGTAAATAGAACAGGGCGTCGTATTACTTTTGAATATGGATTATTTGGAGGAGAAAATGACCAAGTAGAGCATGCTGAAGAGCTTGCTGCGCTCTTAAAAGGTGTAAAATGTCATGTGAACTTGATTCCGGTAAACTACGTACCTGAACGTGATTATGTACGTACGCCACGTGAACAAATTTTCTTGTTCGAGAAAACGTTAAAAGATCGTGGAGTGAATGTAACGATTCGCCGTGAACAAGGTCATGATATTGATGCAGCCTGCGGTCAGTTGCGTGCGAAGGAGCGCAAAGAAGAGACGAGGTGACGAGATGAAAGCCGTATTTCTATCGGATAAAGGAAAAGTTCGTCAACATAATGAAGATAGTGCAGGAGTTTTTCACAATTTAGATGGAAATGTATTAGCGGTAGTAGCAGATGGAATGGGAGGTCATCGAGCTGGTGATGTAGCTAGCTCGATGGCCATTCAATTATTCCATGATTATTGGAAGCAAACACATAATATGAATGAGCCGAAAAAAGTAGAACAATGGTTACATACTAGTGTTGGGATTATTAATGAGCGTATATATGAATACGCTCAGCAAAATGCAGAATGTAATGGTATGGGAACAACGCTTATAATAGCTGTTTGTACACCAAGCTTTGTGACAATAGGGCATATAGGAGATAGTCGTTGCTATATGGTATCAGAAGGAGAAATGACGCTAGTAACGGAAGATCATTCACTTGTAAATGAGCTTGTGAAACATGGTGAAATTTCAAAGGAAGACGCAGAGTATCATCCGAAAAAGAATGTGTTATTAAGAGCATTAGGAACAGAAGAAAAAGTTGGGTTAGATGTTAAAACGTTGGTGATTGAGGAAGATGATCAATTACTTCTTTGCTCTGATGGGTTATCAAACAAAGTTTCTATTGATGATATGCGACAAATTTTACAGTTAAATGAACAGCTTGAAGGTAAAGGGCAGTGTCTCATTCAATTGGCAAATGATCGCGGTGGAGAAGATAATATCACACTTGTTCTTATTGATTATGCGGGTTCGACAAACGAAAGTAGGTGAAGTGCAACGTGCTGATTGGAAAACGCTTAAATGACCGTTATAAGCTGCTGAAAATGATTGGTGGTGGCGGAATGGCCAATGTATATTTAGCTCATGATGATATACTTGGCCGAGATGTAGCGGTAAAAATATTAAGACTCGACTACTCAAATAACGAAGAGTTTATTAAACGTTTCCATCGAGAAGCGCAGTCTGTTACAACGTTGTCGCATCCAAATATTGTGAATATGTATGATGTCGGAGAAGAAGATGGTATATACTATCTTGTCATGGAATATGTACCAGGGCAAACATTGAAGCAATACATAATTGAGCGAGGGATGTTACCTATAGGAGAAGCTCTTGATATTATGGAGCAGTTAACATCCGCTATGGCACATGCCCATCATTTTGAAATTGTGCATCGTGATATAAAGCCGCACAATATTTTAATTCGAGCTGATGGAATAATAAAAGTAACAGATTTTGGAATTGCGACAGCTACAAGTGCAACAACAATTACACATACAAATTCAGTGCTCGGTTCAGTCCATTATTTATCACCAGAACAGGCACGTGGCGGGATAGCAAATAAACAATCGGATATTTATTCTCTTGGAATAGTTATGTTTGAATTGTTAACAGGAAGACAACCGTTTTCTGGCGAATCTGCTGTTGCTATAGCTTTAAAACATTTACAAAGTGAAATCCCATCACCAAAAAGATGGAATGAAAATATTCCGCAAAGTGTTGAAAATATTATATTAAAGGCAACTGCAAAAGATCCGTTTCACCGATATCAATCTGCCAATGCGATGAAGCGAGATATTGAAACTGCGCTATATCCAGAGAGGATAAATGAGCAACCATTTTACATACCGGAAGATATGGAAGCGACGAAAGCGATTCCGATTATTCAACAAGAACAATTATTTGAAAATGTAAGTGATGAAACGATTGTTTTAAAAGGGAGTAAGGTAGAAGAACCGATAAGAGCAGAAGCAGCTGAGTTAGATAAGAAGAAAAAACGGAGTAACAAGTGGCTTAAAGTTTTAATTTCAACATTTTTATTTTTAGCAATAGGAATAACATTAGCACTTACGGTTATTCCAGGATTATTTATTCCGAAAGATGTGAAAGTTCCTGATGTGGCTGGTATGAAATACACGACAGCTGTAAATACATTAGTAGAAAAGGGCTTTGAGGTGACGGAGCCTAATATTGTATATACAGATGATGTTGAAGTTGGGGATGTAATAAAAACGGACCCTGTAGCAGGAAGAGTCGTAAAAGAAAACGCTAAAATTACTATCTATCAATCAGGTGGAAAAAAGAAAAGTAAGATGGCAAATTTCACAGGTCAAAACTTTGAGAGTGTAAAAGCTGAGTTAGAAGAAAAATATAAACAAGTTACGGTAAATTATATTGAAAATGATAAGCCGAAAGGTGAAATTGTAGAACAAATTCCGACGCCTGATCAGATGGTTATAGAAGCGGAGCAAGAACTGAAAATCTGGGTAAGTAAAGGGCCTTATCAAATTAGACCAGGTGACTTTTCGGGGTGGACTGAAAATAGTGTAACTGGTTATTTGAATGAGAGAAAACTAACGTCAGATATAAAACGAGAGTATTCAGATACAGTCGAAAAAGGACTTGTAATTTCGCAATTTCCAAAACCAGGTACACCATTAAAAGAGGGAGATAAAGTAACTATTATTATCTCTGATGGTCAAAAGCCTAAAGTGACTAAAACGGTAAAAGTGGACAATATCTCTATCCCATATGAGCCTGCTGTAACAGGTGAAAAAAAGCCGCAAACAATAGAAATTTATAAAGAAGACATGCAGCAAAAAATGGATAGACCGGTTGAAACGAGAACAATTACTGAATCAGCGACTATTTCTTTAGAATTTGTAATTCAAGAAGGTTCAAAGGGACACTATAAAATTGTACGGGATGGAGTAACGATTATTGATAAAGAAGTACCATATCCAACTCAATAATAGTGAAAGTCTACTTATTATTATTGCCTGTTATGCTGTCTACAAAGTGGACGGTATAGCAGGCAAAAATATATGATTCAAAAAGCTAGTAAAGTGATGCAGCTGTAAATATTTTTTTGCATTTAATGGGAAATTCAATGTATATTAGCGAAAGTATATATGGTAGGTTTTGAAATCGTTATTTGGAAAATTTAAATCCATTCATTTTTAAATTCAGCATCACCTTATACAAAAAAGGAGAATTCTATGCCAGAAGGAAAAATTATAAAAGCTTTAAGTGGGTTTTATTACGTGCAGCATGAAGAAGGGGTTACGCAATGTCGTGGGCGAGGTGTATTTAGAAAAAATAAAATTACACCACTTGTAGGAGACCAAGTTGTTTTTCAGGCAGATAATCCAACTGAAGGTTATGTGCTTGAAGTGTTTGATCGAAAAAATGAACTTGTTAGACCTCCTATTGCTAATGTCGATCAAGCGATCCTTGTGTTCTCTGCAGTAGAACCAGATTTTAATCCTGGACTGTTAGATCGATTTTTAGTGCTGATTGAATATCATAACATTAAGCCAATTATTTGTATTAGCAAGATGGATTTAGTAGATGAAAAGATGAAAGCAACTGTTGAAGCTTATGCGAATGATTATCGTGAGATGGGTTATGATGTTTTATTTACTTCTATTAATACTTCAGAAAGTATTGATATATTAAAACCATACTTAGAAAATTGTGTTTCTGTCGTTGCGGGCCAATCTGGTGTTGGGAAATCTTCAATGCTTAATGTGCTACGTCCAGAATTAGAGCTGAAAACAAATGATATTTCTTCCCATTTAGGACGCGGGAAGCATACGACAAGACACGTAGAATTAATTGCAATTGGGAGTGGACTAGTAGCAGATACACCGGGTTTTAGTTCACTAGATTTCATTGATATAGAAGTAGAAGATCTTACATATTGTTTTCCAGAGTTGAAAGAAGCGAGCCAATACTGTAAATTTAGAGGGTGTACACATCTTTCTGAACCGAAATGTGCGGTGAAAGCTGCGGTTGAAGAAGGGAAGATTACAGAATATCGCTATAAGAACTATAAACAATTCGTAGAAGAAATTAGAGAGAGAAAGCCGAGGTATTAGTTATGATTAAAATTGCACCATCGATTTTATCAGCAGATTTTTCAAAATTAGGGGAAGAGATTAAAGATGTAGAAAAGGGCGGAGCGGATTACATTCACGTTGACGTAATGGATGGACATTTCGTACCAAATATTACGATTGGACCGTTAATTGTAGAAGCAATCCGTCCGATTACATCATTACCATTAGATGTACATTTAATGATTGAAAATCCTGATAACTATATCCCGACTTTCGCACAAGCGGGAGCGGATATTATTACTGTTCACGTAGAGGCGTGTCCGCATCTACATCGTACAATTCAGTTAATTAAATCTCATGGTATTAAAGCGGGCGTTGTATTAAATCCACATACGCCAGTTTCAGTGATTGAGCATGTATTAGAAGATATAGATATGGTATTACTTATGACAGTAAACCCTGGATTTGGTGGACAGAAGTTTATCCATTCTGTATTACCGAAAATTAAACAAGTTGCAGACATGGTGAAAGAGCGCAATCTAGAAGTGGAAATTGAAGTTGATGGTGGTGTAAATGCTGAAACAGCAAGACTTTGTGTGGAAGCAGGAGCAAATGTACTTGTAGCTGGGTCAGCAGTATACAATCAAAAAGACCGCGGTGAAGCAATTCGCGTAATTCGTGGGTAGTGATGAACTTTTATCCTAGTAAGGCATTTATAGGATAGGATAAAAATATGTAAAAAGGCAATCTACCGAATGGCAGATTGCCTTTTTACAATGGAAGGAGAAGAAAAAATGATTATTCATATTTTGGCAGGAGGACCTTCGGAATATTGCGCAGATTTTGCTCGATACGAGAATGAGGAAGTAGTGTGGGCAGCGGTTGATAGGGGAGTATACCGTCTATTAAAGAAAGGGATTACCCCGGCTGTTGCGTTTGGAGATTACGATTCAGTTACTGAAGAAGAATTAGTATGGATGGGACAGCAAACGAACGAATTACATATTGTTCCGCGGGAAAAAGATCAAACGGATTTAGAAATTGCAATCAACTGGGCATTAGAACAGAAGCCGGCACTAATTCGTATTTTTGGTGCTACTGGTGGAAGGCTTGATCACGGTTTGGCAAATATACAGATGCTTTTAAAAGGGTTAGAAGTAGAGATAGAAATGTGTATTGTGGACAATAAAAATGAAATAACAGTTAAAAAAATGGGTACACATATAATTGAAGAAAATAAAAATTTTCCTTATGTATCTTTTGTACCAGTTACTGAAATAGTGGAAGGGATTACATTGTTTGGTTTTAAGTACCCTCTTACTAATAAAACAATAGAGTGGGGATCAACACTTTGTATTAGTAACGAACTCGTTGAGGAAAAAGGTACTTTTTCATTTACTTCTGGCATATTAATGTTGATAAGAAGCACTGATTGAAGAAACAATTTTGCTCCTTACATCATATAGTGACCAAGTGGAGTAATGGGGATTAGGAGGGAAACCATGAGATTTTATACAATTAAGTTACCTAAATTTCTTGGTGGAATAGTTCGTGCAATGTTAAATACCTTCAAAAAAGATTAAAAAAAGCACCTATCACCGGTGCTTTTTCCATTGTTATAGTAAAAAAAGAGCCTATCGGCTCTTTTTTTTATTATTAAACACGTTCGATTTTGCCAGATTTTAATGCTCTAGCAGAAACGTAAACACGTTGAACTTTTCCGTCGATGCGTACGCGAACTTTTTGAAGGTTAGCGCCCCATTTACGTTTTGTAGCGTTCATTGCGTGAGAACGAGAGTTACCAGAACGAGCTTTTCTTCCAGTAATAGCACAAACACGAGCCATTTATATTTCCCTCCCTTGATACCTTACCATACGTAATTTTTCAATGTTAGTCTTTTATGCGATGCTAAAAACACTACTATAATTTAACACAACTAAAAAGAGAATGCAACACCGTAGAAAAAAGAAATCAAGAAAATTTACTTGACACTATATGTCAATGAAGAAAAGTTGAAATCCATAAAAATTGCTTGACATATTATAGTGGTACATGTTGTATAATAACAATGGACTATTTTGCTCATCATAAAAAAGTGTAATTTAAAACATAAAATATGAGAGTGAAAAGAAAGAACGATGGAATTTTCTTTAAAAAGATTATATGATAGTAACTAAAGTAGTCTAGCTCACTTTCACCATTTATGAAGGGGGAAACGAGATGTCAATTGAAATTAAAACGAAGTACGGTCAAATTGATATTAGTACAGATGTAATTGCAACAATTGCTGGAGGTGCCGCGGTAGATTGCTACGGTATCGTAGGTATGGCATCAAAAAATCAGTTAAAAGATGGATTAACAGACATTTTACGAAAAGAAAACTTCACTAGAGGTGTTATTGTTCGTAAAGATGAAGATGAAGTACATATTGATATGTATATTATTGTGAGCTATGGTACGAAAATTTCAGAAGTGGCACATAATGTGCAGACGAAAGTGAAATATACATTAGATCAAACTGTAGGACTAGCAGTAGATTCTGTAAACATCTACGTACAAGGAGTTAAAGTAATAAACTTGTAATGTGCATTAAGGAGGAAAATCTGTGTCAATTCAAAAAATTGATGGAAAACGTTTATCACAAATGATCATGCAAGGAGCGAATAATTTAACAAACAATGTTCAGCTTGTTGATGCATTAAACGTATTTCCAGTTCCAGATGGCGATACCGGTACAAACATGAACTTATCTATGACTTCAGGTGCGCGTGAAGTGAAAGCAAACCCTTCACAGCATGCTGGTAAAGTCGGCGTAAGTTTAGCCAAAGGATTATTAATGGGAGCTCGTGGTAACTCTGGAGTTATTTTATCTCAGTTGTTCCGTGGTTTCTCTAAATCCATTGAACAAAAAGAAGAATTAACAACAGTTGATTTTGCTGCAGCACTAGAAGCTGGAGTAGAGGCGGCTTATAAAGCGGTTATGAAACCGATTGAAGGAACGATTTTAACGGTTGCAAGAGAAACGGGTAAATATGCAGTAACAGTTGCGAAAAAACAGCGCGACTTTGTTTTGTTTATGGAAGACGTTGTGAAAGAAGCAAACGCATCGTTAAATCGTACGCCAGATTTATTACCTGTATTAAAACAAGTTGGCGTTGTAGATAGCGGTGGTAAAGGTCTTGTAGTGGTATACGAAGGATTTTTAGCTGACTTAAAAGGAGAAACGATTTCTTCTGATGCACCGACGCAACCATCTATGAATGAAATGGTACGCGCAGAACATCACCGTAGTGTACAAAGCCAATTGAGTACAGAAGATATTAAGTATGGATATTGTACGGAATTCATGGTGAAATTAGAGGCTGAAAAGGTGAAAGAGCATAATTTCTCTGAACAAAAATTCCGTGAAGATATTAGTGTATATGGTGATTCTCTACTAGTTGTGTCTGATGATGAAATTGTAAAAGTTCATATCCATGCAGAACATCCTGGAGACGCTATGAACTACGGGCAAAAATACGGTAGTTTAATTAAGATTAAAGTAGAAAATATGCGTGAACAGCATACTGCTTTATTAGATGAACCTACTATGGTTCCTGAACAACCAGCTCAATCGAAAGAAAAACAACCATATGGTATCGTAACTGTAGCTATGGGGTCTGGTATTAAAACTTTATTTGAGAGCATCGGCGCAACGAAAGTTATCGAAGGTGGTCAAACGATGAATCCAAGTACGGAGGATATCGTGAAGGCAATTGAAGAAGCAAATGCTGAAAAAATCATTATTTTACCGAATAACGGAAATATTGTAATGGCAGCAGAACAAGCGGCATCAGTTGTAGATCAAGAAGTTATTGTTGTTCGTTCGAAAACAGTTCCTCAAGGTATGGCAGCAATGTTAGCATTTAACCCAGTTGGAACGTTAGAAGAGAATGAAGAAAACATGCAAGAAGCTTTATCTCATGTGAAAACAGGTCAAATTACGTATGCTGTACGTGATACGGAAATTGATGGTGTAGCAATTCAAAAAGATGATTTCATGTGTATTGCAGATGGGAAAATTGTATCTACAAATGCTGAAAAAGTAGGAGCTGCGAAGCAATTACTAGAAGCGCTTATTGATGAAGATTCTGAAATCGTAACGATTCTACAAGGTGAAGATGCAACTGACGAAGAAGTAGCGGAGTTAGTTGAATTTGTAGAAGAGAAATTTGAAGATGCAGAAGTAGAAGTGCATGCTGGAAACCAACCAGTGTATTCTTTCATCTTCTCTGTAGAATAAGATAAGATTCGTTTTGAAAATAAATGGATTACTTACTTGCTAATGGATAAGAAGTAGTAATATGAAGTTTATTACTAGTTTTTATTCAAAAGGCTAGCATATTGAAGAGAGAAAAGAGCCTTGCTGCTAATAGTGAGGCTCTTTTTTACTTGTTTTATATAAGGGATTTGAGTAGTTTCTCTTAGAATGCCTATGATAGAATATATAAGGTGAAAGAGAGCGATTACAGATGCTAATTGGTACTCAAATAAAATGCAATAAAGAAAATAATGTGACGGGGTGTGAGAATCTTGAATGATGTTGTACAAGTTCCTGTTACGGATGTAAAGGGGATAGGAGGAGAAACATCTGAGTTACTACATGAGATGGGTATTTATACAGTTTCTCATCTATTAGAACATTTTCCGTACCGTTATGAAGATTATGCGATGAAAGATCTTGCTGAAGTAAAGCATGATGAACGTGTAACGGTTGAAGGGAAGATTCATAGTGCTCCTTTGCTGCAATATTATGGTAAGAAGAAATCGCGTTTAACAGTTCGTGTTCTCGTCGGTCGTTATTTAATTACGGCGGTATGTTTTAATAGGCCTTACTATAAGCAAAAATTAAAGTTAGATGAAACGGTAACGATTACTGGTAAATGGGATCAACATCGTCAAACAATTGCTGTATCAGAACTTCATTTTGGGCCGGTTGTACGTCAACAAGAAGTGGAACCTGTTTATTCAGTAAAGGGGAAACTTACAGTAAAACAGATGCGTCGTTTTATTGCTCAAGCGTTAAAGGAATATGGAGATTCTATAGTCGAAGTGTTACCGGATGGTTTGTTAGGGCGATATAAATTATTACCAAGATATGAAGCGCTTAGGGCATTGCATTTTCCGGTAGGACAGGAAGATTTGAAGCAAGCGCGTCGCCGTTTTGTATATGAAGAATTTTTCTTATTTCAGCTGAAAATGCAAACGCTCCGGAAAATGGAGAGGGAAAATTCAAAAGGGACGAAGAAAGAGATTCCGTCAGTAGAATTACAAGAATTTATCGATGCACTGCCGTTTCCATTAACGGGTGCGCAGCGCCGAGTTGTAGATGAAATTTTGAAAGATATGACATCTCCTTATCGGATGAACCGACTATTGCAAGGTGATGTTGGTTCTGGGAAAACAGTTGTTGCTGCGATTGGCCTTTATGCATCGAAATTAGCTCATTATCAAGGTGCTTTAATGGTTCCTACAGAAATTTTAGCTGAGCAACATTATCAGTCGCTTGCTGAAACGTTTTCGCATTTTGGTATGAAGGTGGAACTGTTAACAAGTTCTGTTAAAGGTGCGAGACGTCGAGAAATTTTAGCGAAGTTAGAACAAGGAGAAATAGATATTCTTGTTGGAACGCATGCCTTAATTCAAGATGAAGTTATATTTCATAGATTGGGTCTCGTTATTACAGATGAACAGCATCGATTTGGTGTAGCGCAGCGCCGAGTTTTACGGGAGAAAGGTGAAAGTCCAGATGTATTATTTATGACAGCGACACCAATTCCGCGTACGCTTGCAATTACTGCATTTGGAGAGATGGATGTTTCGATAATCGATGAGATGCCAGCAGGTAGAAAGGTGATTGAAACATATTGGGCAAAACATGATATGTTAGATCGCGTTCTCGGTTTTGTTGAAAAGGAGATAAAAAAAGGAAGACAGGCATACGTTATTTGTCCTCTAATTGAAGAATCTGAGAAACTTGATGTGCAAAATGCTATCGACTTACATAGTATGCTGACGCATCATTACCAAGGGAAATGCCAAGTTGGATTGATGCATGGGAGATTATCGTCTCAGGAAAAAGAAGAGATAATGGGACAGTTTAGTGAAAATAAAGTGCAAATTCTTGTATCGACAACAGTTGTTGAAGTAGGTGTGAACGTACCGAATGCGACTGTAATGGTTATTTATGATGCAGAACGTTTCGGTTTATCGCAGCTTCATCAGCTTAGAGGGCGTGTCGGCCGTGGTAGTGAGCAATCATATTGTTTATTAATAGCAGACCCTAAATCAGAAACAGGGAAAGAAAGAATGCGCATAATGACTGAAACAAATGATGGATTTGTATTGTCAGAAAAAGATTTAGAATTACGAGGTCCTGGAGATTTCTTTGGGAGTAAGCAAAGTGGCTTACCAGAATTTAAGGTTGCTGACATGGTACATGATTATCGAGCGTTAGAAACAGCAAGGCAAGATGCGGCGATACTAGTAGATTCAGAAGCGTTTTGGCACAATGATCAGTACGCTGCCTTGCGTACGTATCTTGATGGGACAGGTGTGTTCCAAGGAGAGAAGCTCGATTAAAGGGAGTCAACAAAAGTTTTTGTTGCATTCTACTTTTAATGATTATATACTACTGTTAGTACCTAGTCATAAAAATGGATGGTGCGGTATGAAAAAAAGAAGAAGTAAAAAAGAAAGACAAGAGTTATTACAACAAACAATCGAATCAAATCCTTTTATTACGGATGAAGATTTAGCGGAAAAATTTCAAGTGAGTATACAAACAGTACGACTTGATCGTATGGAATTGTCTATTCCTGAATTAAGAGAGAGAATTAAACATGTAGCTACAAAGCAACATGAAGAAGATGTGAAATCTTTACCGTTAGAAGAGGTTGTTGGAGAAATTATTGATATTGAATTAGATAGACATGCAATCTCTATCTTTGAAGTAAAGGTAGAACATGTATTTAAAAGAAATCAAATTGCCCGTGGGCATCATCTGTTTGCGCAAGCAAACTCACTAGCTGTTGCAGTTATTGATGAAGAATTAGCTTTAACTGCAAAGTCTACCATTCGATACATTCGCCCTGTAAAATTAGGAGAGCGTGTTGTTGCAAAAGCGCGCGTTGAAGATGTAGAGAATGATAAGGGACGGACGGTTGTCAAAGTGCGTAGCTTCGTTGGAGAAGAACTTGTTTTTACAGGCACTTTTGAAATGTATCGATCTAGTAATTATAGTGAGGAAGGTAACAACTTATGAAAATCGCAATAGATGCAATGGGCGGAGATCACGCTCCAAAGGCTGTAGTATTAGGGGCAATGAAAGCTATTAAGGAATATTCTGATTTACATATTACGTTAGTAGGGAAAGAAGAGGAAATTCGTCAATACTTAACGAGTGATGAACGAATTACTATTCTTCATACAGACGAAAAAATAGAATCAACGGAGGAACCAGTAAGAGCGGTTCGTCGAAAAAAACAAGCTTCAATGGTGCTTGCGGCACAACAAGTAAAGGATGGAGAAGCAGACGCTTGTATATCCGCAGGTAGTACAGGAGCTTTAATGGCAGCTGGATTATTTGTTGTCGGTCGTATGGAAGGAATTGAGCGACCAGCTTTATCGCCTACAATGCCAACTGTAGATGGAAAAGGTTTTGTTATGTTAGATGTTGGAGCAAATGTTGATGCAAAACCAATTCATTTATATCAATATGCAGTAATGGGATCTGTTTATGCTGAGAAGGTAAGAAGAATTGAAAATCCTCGCGTTGGACTATTAAACGTTGGAACAGAGGATGGAAAAGGAAACGAGCTTTCAAAGCAAGTATTTGCAATGCTTAAAGATGCGCCAATTAATTTCGTTGGGAACATTGAATCAAGAGATTTATTGCAAGGTGTAGCAGATGTTGTTGTATGTGATGGTTTTACAGGGAATGTAGCGTTGAAATCATTAGAGGGAACAGCACTTGCGCTATTCTCTATGTTGAAAGAACAATTAATGAGTTCATTTACGAGTAAATTAGCAGCGGCGGTATTAAAGCCAAAACTTATGGTATTAAAAGATAAAATGGATTATTCGGAGTATGGAGGAGCTGCATTATTTGGATTGAAAGCACCTGTCATTAAGGCTCACGGTTCTTCTAATGACCAGTCGATATTTAGTGCGATTCGTCAAACGAGAGAAATGGTAGCGAAAGAAGTAATTCCTACGATTTCAAGCGTAATGGAGAAAGAGTCACTCCAATAAGAGGAGGATTTGAAATGGGAAAAATAGCATTTCTTTTTCCGGGCCAAGGTTCACAGGCAGTTGGAATGGGTAAACAATTAGCAGAGAATAATAAAGAGGTTGCAAAAGTGTTTGCAAAAGCAGATGAGGTGTTGCAAGATTCACTTTCAGAAGTGATTTTTGAAGGACCGCAGGAAAAGCTTACATTAACAACAAATGCGCAGCCTGCATTATTAACAACGAGTTTTGCTATTTTGACAGCTTTGAAAGAGTATGACATTACACCTGACTTTGTCGCTGGTCATAGTTTAGGTGAATATAGCGCTCTTGTAGCAGCTGGTGCATTAACTTTTGAAGATGCGGTATATGCTGTAAGGAAACGCGGGGAATATATGGAAGAAGCTGTTCCGGGCGGGGAAGGTGCAATGGCAGCTATATTAGGTGCTGACCCACATATGCTGAAACAAGTTACAGAAGAAGTAACAAGTGAAGGATATGCAGTGCAAATCGCTAATATGAATAGTACGAAGCAAATTGTAATTTCTGGAACGAAGCAAGGCGTAGAGGTTGCTTCTCAAAGAGCGAAAGAAAATGGTGCAAAGAGAGCAATTCCACTAAAAGTAAGTGGGCCATTCCATTCTTCACTTATGAAGCCGGCAGCTGAGAAGTTTCAAAGCGTTTTGAATGAAATTACAATTCATGATACGAACATTCCTGTTATTGCAAATGTTACGGCGGATGTTATTACACGTGGTGCCGACATTCAAGAAAAGTTAATCGAACAGCTTTATTCGCCTGTATTATGGTACCCGTCTATTGAATGTATGGTGAAGCAGGGAGTAGATACATTTATTGAAATTGGGCCTGGAAAAGTACTTGCTGGACTTATGAAGTCAATTGATTCATCAGTGAAAGCATATGCGATATATGATGAAGAGACATTAAAAGATACCATTTCAAATTTGAGAGGAGAAAACTGATGTTAAAAGGGAAGGTAGCATTAGTAACTGGCGCTTCACGTGGAATTGGTCGCGCGATTGCGATCGATTTAGCGAAACAAGGGGCAAATGTAGTAGTAAATTATGCAGGTAATGAACAAAAAGCAAATGAAGTAGTAGATGAAATTAAGAAATTAGGTTCTGATGCAATTGCGGTAAAAGCAGATGTTGCAAATGCTGATGATGTTACAAATATGGTGAAACAAACAGTAGATACATTTGGACAAGTTGATATTCTTGTAAATAATGCTGGTGTAACAAAAGATAATTTATTAATGCGTATGAAAGAAGAAGAATGGGATACAGTTATTAATACAAACTTAAAAGGTGTATTCTTATGTACAAAAGCAGTATCTCGTTATATGATGCGTCAACGTCACGGTAGAATTATAAATATCGCTTCTGTTGTGGGTGTTATAGGAAACCCAGGGCAAGCTAATTATGTTGCTGCTAAAGCGGGTGTTATTGGATTAACAAAAACATCTGCAAAAGAGTTAGCAAGTCGAAATATTACTGTGAATGCAATTGCGCCGGGCTTTATTGCGACTGATATGACGGATGTACTAGATGAGAATATTAAAGCTGAAATGTTAAAAGTTATTCCAGCTGCTCAATTTGGTGAAGCGAAAGATATCGCGAATGCTGTAACGTTTTTTGCTTCTGATCAAAGCAAATATGTTACAGGTCAAACGTTAAATGTTGATGGCGGTATGGTAATGTAATAAAAGAATCGATTTCACCTAGTTTTTTTGGTCAATATTTAATATAATATTTGAGGGGAGGTGAATGGAATGGCAGATGTTTTAGAGCGCGTAACAAAAATCATCGTTGATCGTTTAGGAGTAGAAGAGACTGAGGTAGTACCAGCTGCAAGCTTCAAGGAAGATTTAGGAGCAGACTCCCTAGATGTAGTAGAACTTGTAATGCAATTAGAAGATGAATTCGAAATGGAAATTTCTGATGAAGATGCTGAAAAGATTGCTACTGTTGGCGATGCTGTGACTTACATAGAGAGTCATCTATAATGCTTAAGTGAAGTCCCGTTTTTTAGCGGGGCTTTCTGGCTTATATCTGGAGGGACCTATGCCGTACCGAAAATATAGAGAAAAAAAATACGAAACAAAATATCGTGAAGCATTTAAAGTGTTTCAAGAAAAGATAGGTATTACGTTTACAGATGAAAAATTATTGATTCAAGCATTTACGCATTCATCGTATGTGAATGAGCATCGAAAAAAACCGCATGAAGATAATGAGCGTCTTGAATTTCTTGGAGATGCAGTATTGGAACTGACTGTATCACAGTATCTGTTTCAAAAATATCCGACAATGAGCGAAGGAGAGTTAACAAAACTACGTGCAGCTATTGTATGTGAGCCATCTCTTGTTCGTTTTGCGAACGAATTGTCATTTGGCAGCCTTGTTTTATTAGGAAAAGGTGAAGAAATGACAGGTGGACGTGAACGACCAGCTTTATTAGCGGATGTCTTTGAAGCGTTTATTGGTGCCCTTTATCTTGATCAAGGGCTAGAAACAGTTTGGGAATTCTTAAAAGAAATTGTATATCCGAAAATTAATGAGGGTGCTTTTTCTCATGTGATGGATTATAAGAGTCAGTTGCAAGAATTGATTCAGCGTGATGGCAGTGGCAATGTTGAGTATCAAATTTTGCAAGAAAAAGGACCAGCTCACAATCGAGAATTTGTGTCACGTGTTACGTTAAATAACGTAGCTTTAGGTCTTGGTAGTGGTAAGTCGAAAAAAGAAGCAGAGCAACAAGCTGCTGCAGAAGCATTGAAAAAATTAAAAGAACAACTATAAGGAATCCCCCTTTGAATGAGGGGGATTCCTTATGCATAGAATGAAACTTTCTTTTTGTTTATAAAGAAAAAGAAGGTAAATCCGTATAATACTTGTTTTTATATAGAGAACATTTATAACGACGGAGAATAGGAGGAAGGCCTTTCGTGTTTTTAAAAAGATTAGAAATAGCAGGGTTTAAGTCTTTTGCTGAGCGTGTATCTGTTGATTTTGTCCCAGGTGTAACTTCTGTAGTAGGACCTAATGGAAGCGGGAAAAGTAATATTACTGATGCAATTCGCTGGGTACTTGGTGAACAATCTGCAAAATCATTACGTGGTGCAAAGATGGAGGATATTATTTTTGCAGGCAGTGATACGAGGAGAGCGGTTAATGTTGCTGAAGTAACAATAACTTTAAATAATGAAGATCAACGTTTACCAATTGAATACAATGAGGTGTGTGTAACACGTCGTGTATCTCGTTCAGGTGATAGTGATTTTTATATTAATAAACAATCATGTAGATTGAAAGATATTATCGATTTATTTATGGACTCTGGTATGGGAAGAGAAGCTTTTTCAATTATTAGCCAGGGGAAAGTGGAAGAGATTTTAAGTAGTAAGTCAGAAGAGCGTCGAGGTGTATTTGAAGAAGCGGCAGGCGTACTAAAATACAAACTTCGCAAAAAGAAAGCTGAAGGGAAACTAGCAGAAACACAAGAAAACTTAAATCGTGTACAAGATATAATTCATGAATTAAGTAGTCAAGTAGAACCTTTAGAAAGACAAGCTTCTATTGCGAAAGATTATCTTGAGAATAAAGAAGAATTAGAGAAAGTAGAAGCTGCGCTTATTGTTCATGAAATTGAAGAATTGCATGAGAAATGGGAAGCGCTTCGAAATCAGTTTGGGCATAATAAAAACGAAGAAGCTAAAATGTCAACGAATTTACAAAAAAGTGAAGAAGAGCTTGAGGAATTACGAGGACAATTACAAGCGGTAGACGAGTCTGTAGACTCGTTGCAAGAAGTACTTCTTCTTTCTAGTAAAGAGCTAGAAAAACTAGAAGGGCAGCGTGAGTTGTTAAAAGAAAGAAAGCAAAATGCTACGACGCATTGTGCGCAACTTGAGCAGTTAATTGTTGAATTAACTGAGAAAGCTAAAAGTTACGATGGTGAGATTGAGTCAAGTACAGAATCTTTAATGCAATTTGTGAATGAAGTAAAAGAGTTGGAGCAAAAATTGCATGATAATGAGCAACTGCTTGCTACTTTTGCTGACAATTTAGAGGAACAGATTGAGAATTTAAAAGGTGACTATATTGAGCTTTTAAATCAACAAGCTAGTCATCGTAATGAATTATCTATGATTGAAGAACAATCGAAACAGCAAACGTCTAAAAACGAGCGTCTAGATGAAGAGAATGCGAAATATGTAGAAATGCGTATGGAAATTACAGCGAAAAAGACGAAACTTGTAGAAAGTTACGAACAAGCGAAAGAAAAAGTAGCTGGCATTCTCTCAAATATACAGAAGACAGAGGCGGCGCTTGGGAAATGTAAGACGCAGTATAGTGAAAATGAAACAAAACTGTATCAAGCATATCAATTTGTGCAACAGGCACGTTCTCGAAAAGAAATGCTTGAAGAGATGCAAGAAGATTATTCTGGATTCTATCAAGGTGTACGTGAAGTATTGAAAGCTAGAGAAAATAGGTTGCAAGGTATCGAGGGTGCTGTTGCGGAACTGTTAACGGTACCGAAAGAATACGAAGTTGCAATGGAAATCGCTCTAGGTGCAGCGATGCAGCATATTGTTGTACAAACAGAGGAACATGCTCGTAATGCGATTGCATTTCTAAAGCAAAATAAACATGGACGTGCAACGTTTTTACCGCAAGCTGTTATTAAAAGCAGATCGTTATCATTTGAGCAATTACGCATTGCAAATCAACACCCATCGTTTGTAGGTGTGGCGGCAGAACTTGTGCAGTACAACAATAAATATGAAAATGTAGTTTCAAATTTATTAGGTACTGTTATTGTTGCGAAAGATTTACGTGGAGCAAATGAGTTGGCGAAACAACTGCAATACCGTTATCGCATTGTAACAATCGAAGGTGACGTAGTGAATCCTGGCGGTTCTATGACTGGTGGGGCGGTAAAGCAAGCGAAATCTTCTTTATTAGGACGCCAACGTGAACTGGAAGAGTGGACTCGCAAGTTAACTGATATGGAAGAAAAAACAACGAAGTTAGAAAACTTTGTTAAAGCAGTAAAACAAGAGATTCAAGAAAAAGAAGTGAAAATACGCGAACTAAGGCAAACTGTAGAAGCAGATCGTGTAGATGAGCAGAAATTAAGAGAAGAGATTAATCGTTTAGAATTAGAAGAACATCGTATTAATGATCGGTTGTCTATTTATGATTTAGAGATTGAAGGGTTTTTACAAGATCGAGTAAAAATGCAAGGGCGTAAAGAGGAGTTAGAAGGGGTTTTAACGAATCTTCAAGCTGAAATCACTAAGTTAGATAGTAAAATTGTAGCTTTAACAAAACAAAAAAGTGAGCAACATTCTTCGAAAGAAAAAGTTCAAAAAGAAATGACTGAGTTAAAAGTGCTGGCAGCTGAAAAGCAACAACGCTTATCTAATCAAAAAGAAAAAGTTGAACGATTGACGAAGGAAAAAGAAGAAACGGATGCGACACTTGTAAAAACGAAAGAGGATTTAGCGTTCTTAAAACAAGAAATGACATCTAATTCAAGTGGTGAAGAGCAAATTACGAATATGATTGAGAAGAAAGCATATGATCGTAATCAAACTTCAGAATTAATTCGCTCTCGTCGTGAACAACGTGTATCGTTGCAAGAGAGAGTAGAACATTTAGAGCGCAATTTGAAAGAAACGACAGGTAAACATAAATATGTTCTTGAAATGTTGAAAGATCAAGAAGTGAGAATAAATCGACTGGATGTAGAGTTGGAAAATAGATTACAACATTTACGTGAAACATATACGATTTCATTTGAAGCGGCAAAACTAAAATATACAATGACAATGCCTGCAGAAGATGCGCGTAAGAAAGTAAAATTAATCAAATTATCCATAGAAGAGTTAGGTACAGTGAACCTAGGGGCAATTGATGAATATGAACGTGTAGCGGAGCGTCATACATTCTTACTAGAGCAGAGAGACGACTTAGAAGAAGCGAAAGCGACATTGCACCAGCTTATTACCGAAATGGATGAAGAAATGAAAAAACGCTTTTCTACTACGTTTGAAGGCATTAGAATGGAGTTTCAATCGGTATTCTCTGAATTATTTGGAGGCGGTAGAGCGGATTTAGTAATGACTAATCCAGAGGATTTACTAAATACGGGTATTGATATTGTAGCACAACCGCCAGGGAAGAAACTGCAGAACTTAGGTTTACTTTCAGGTGGAGAGCGTGCTTTAACAGCAATTGCGCTTTTATTTGGTATTTTAAAAGTACGCCCAGTACCGTTCTGTGTACTAGATGAGGTAGAGGCAGCCCTTGATGAGGCGAATGTAGCTCGTTTTGCACAGTATTTAAAGAAATTCAGTGATGAGACGCAGTTTATTGTAATTACACATAGAAAAGGTACAATGGAAGAGTCTGATGTGTTGTACGGTGTAACAATGCAAGAATCGGGGGTATCTAAACTTGTTTCGGTTCGTTTAGACGCCGGAGAAGAACTTATTGCAAGTGAATAGGAAGGATGGGAAAGTATGAGTTTTTTTAAAAAACTAAAAGAAAAAATTTCAAAACAAACGGATACAGTTACAGAGAAATTTAAACAAGGATTAGAAAAAACGAGAAATTCATTTGCGGATAAAGTGAATGATTTAGTGTATCGTTACCGTAAAGTGGACGAAGATTTCTTCGAAGAGTTAGAAGAAATTTTAATCGGTGCAGACGTTGGCGTTGCGACGGTAATGGAATTAATTGACCAATTGAAAGAAGAAGTACAACGTCGTAACATTCAAGATCCAAAAGAAGTACAAGCTGTTATTTCAGAAAAACTAGTAGGAATTTACAAAGGTGACAGCGATTTTAGTAACGAAATTAATATGCAAGAGGACCAATTAACGGTCGTTTTATTTGTTGGTGTTAATGGTGTAGGAAAAACGACGACAATTGGTAAACTGGCGCATAAGTTTAAATCAGAAGGTAAGTCAGTCCTATTGGCGGCAGGAGACACATTCCGTGCTGGAGCGATTGAACAATTAGAAGTATGGGGCGATCGCGTTGGTGTAGAAGTGATTAAACAAGGATCTGGATCTGATCCAGCGGCGGTTATGTATGACGCTGTACAAGCAGCGAAAGCACGTAAGGTAGATGTATTACTATGTGACACAGCAGGACGCTTGCAAAATAAAGTGAACTTAATGAAAGAGTTAGAGAAGGTGAAGCGTGTAATTGAGCGTGAAGTACCAGGTGCTCCTCATGAAGTATTGCTTGTTATTGATGCAACAACAGGACAAAACGGTTTAAGCCAAGCGAAAACATTCCGTGAAGCAACGAATGTAACTGGTATTGTTTTAACGAAGTTAGATGGAACTGCTAAAGGTGGTATTGTATTAGCGATTCGTAACGAAATGGATGTACCGGTGAAGTTTGTTGGATTAGGAGAGCAAATGGATGACTTGCAGCAGTTTGATCCAGAACAATATGTGTATGGTTTATTTGCGAACTTAGTAGAAACAGAAGAAGTATAAGCGAAAGAAGCGGTATTTCCGCTTCTTTTTCTATAAAAAATATATGATGTTAAGAAAAAAACTTGACACTCTTTTGGACTACATGTAAACTAATTCATGTAAAGGGAAATCACTTAACAAAGGATGATCCAACATGCTCGAAAAAACAACGAGAATGAACTATTTATTTGATTTTTATCAATCGTTGTTAACGCAAAAACAAAGAAGTTATATGTCGCTTTATTATCTAGATGATTTATCTCTTGGTGAAATTGCGGAAGAATTTGATGTAAGTCGCCAAGCCGTGTATGATAACATTAAACGGACTGAAGCGATGCTTGAAGAATATGAAGAAAAATTAGTATTACTTCAAAAGTTTCAAGAGCGACAGCGACTTGTTGCAAAGCTAAAACAGCTAATCAGCGAAGAAGAGCATGTGAATGAAGAAATGAAACAAGTTGTTGAAGCTATCGAAAAATTAGATTAGGAGGGCGGCAATATGGCATTTGAAGGATTAGCCGACCGACTTCAACAGACAATGCAAAAAATCCGCGGCAAAGGAAAAGTTTCTGAAGCCGATGTGAAAGAAATGATGAGAGAAGTTCGTCTAGCTCTTTTAGAAGCGGATGTTAACTTTAAAGTAGTAAAAGATTTTGTGAAGCGTGTGTCTGAACGTGCTGTCGGACAAGATGTAATGAAAAGTTTGACACCTGGACAACAAGTAATTAAAGTTGTACAGGAAGAACTTACAGAACTTATGGGCGGAGAGCAAAGCAAAATTGCTGTTGCTAATAAGCCACCGACTGTTATTATGATGGTTGGTCTGCAAGGTGCGGGTAAAACAACGACGACAGGTAAGCTTGCGAATTTGCTTCGTAAAAAGCATAATCGTAAACCGATGCTTGTTGCAGCGGATATTTACCGTCCAGCAGCGATTAAACAGCTTGAAACATTAGGGAAGCAATTGGACATGCCTGTATTTTCTTTAGGAGATCAAGTAAGTCCTGTTGAAATTGCGAAACAAGCGATTGCAAAAGCAAAAGAAGATCATCACGATTATGTTTTAATCGATACAGCGGGTCGCCTGCATATTGATGAAGAATTAATGGATGAATTAGCGAAAGTGAAAGAAGTTGCGAAACCGGATGAAATTTTCCTTGTTGTCGATGCGATGACGGGGCAAGACGCGGTAAATGTTGCACAAAGTTTCCATGAACAGTTAGGTTTAACAGGTGTTGTATTAACGAAATTAGATGGTGATACGCGCGGTGGTGCTGCATTATCTATTAAGGCTGTAACAAACACGCCGATTAAATTTGCTGGTATGGGTGAAAAACTAGATGCAATTGAAGCGTTCCATCCAGAGCGTATGGCATCCCGTATTTTAGGGATGGGCGATGTCTTAACGTTAATTGAAAAAGCGCAAGCTACAGTTGATGAAGAGAAAGCAAAAGAACTTGAGCAAAAAATGCGTACGCTTTCGTTTACGCTTGACGATTTCCTAGAACAACTTGGACAAGTGCGCCAACTTGGGCCGCTTGATGAATTGTTAGGAATGCTTCCTGGTGCAAATAAAATTAAAGGGCTGAAAAATGCGCAAGTTGATGAAAAACAAATTGGGCATATTGAGGCAATTATTCGTTCTATGACTAAATTAGAACGAGAACAACCGGAAATAATCAATGCTAGTCGCAAAAAGCGCATTGCCAAAGGTAGCGGTACAACTGTACAAGAAATCAATCGTCTAATTAAGCAATTCGATGACATGAAAAAAATGATGAAGACGATGACGGGAATGCAAAAAGGTAAGAAAAAAGGACTAGGTGGATTGAAGTTTCCATTCATGTAAGGAAAAAAAGATGGCTCTGTTAAGAAAAAATACTTTACAAAGCAATAGTCTTTTTGCTAATATAATTATCTGTGTGAAATAAATTCGGAGGTGCTTTATAAATGGCAGTTAAAATTCGTTTAAAACGTATGGGAGCTAAAAAAACTCCTTTCTATCGTGTAGTTGTTGCAGATTCTCGTTCTCCTCGTGACGGACGTTTCATTGAGGAAATCGGAACTTACAATCCAGTTGCTCAACCAGCTGAAGTTAAGATCAACGAAGAAGCAGCATTAAAATGGTTAGGAAATGGTGCTAAACCATCTGATACAGTTCGTAACTTATTCTCTAACCAAGGTATCATGGAGAAATTCCACTTATCTAAACAAGGTAAGTAATTGAGGCAATGACTATGAAGAAGTTAGTCGAGACGATTGTCAAGCCTCTTGTCGATTATCCTGAAGATGTAAAAGTTACACAGGAACTTTGCAACGGAGAGATAAAGTATCGATTAACTGTACATCCTGAGGATGTTGGAAAAGTCATTGGAAAGCAAGGGAGAGTTGCGAAAGCGATTCGAATGCTCTTGTATTCAGTGGGACATCATAATGATGAAAAAGTAACACTGGAAATTCAATAAACGTAAAAAGGGCGAGGAGTTATTCCTCTCCCTTTTTTAACATTTAAATAGAGATTGCATGTTCCATCTGCGAAATGGAGATGCTTAATTTATATAGAAACCAGGGGTGACATACTATTTATGACAAAATGGTTTAACGTAGGGAAAATTGTAAATACTCATGGCGTAAGAGGAGAAATCCGTGTTATTTCTCGTACTGATTTTCCAGAAGAGCGATATAAAGTAGGAAACACGCTATACATATCGAATGAGAAAGGCACAGACTATCTTCCGGTGAAGGTAACTTCTCATCGCCAACATAAGACATTCGATTTATTAACATTTGAAGGATATAACAATGTAGATGAAGTAGAGAAGTTTAAAGGTTCTTTAATAAAAGTACCAGAAGAGCAGTTAGGCGAACTTGCTGAAGGTGAATACTACTATCATGAAATTATTGGTTGCAGTGTTGTAACGGAAGAAGGAGAAGCGCTAGGGACAATCAAAGAGATTCTATCTCCTGGTGCAAATGATGTTTGGGTAATTAAACGCCCGAAGGGTCAAGATCTCTTAATTCCTTATATCGATGATGTTGTACTTCAAGTTAATATTGAAAATAAATTAGTAACCATTCATGTAATGGAAGGGCTGCTATAATGAAAATTGATATTTTAACGTTGTTCCCAGACATGTTTACCGGTGTATTTGGATCTTCTATATTAAAGAAGGCGCAAGAAAAAGAAGCGGTAAACCTTCGTGTTGTTAACTTTCGTGATTATACAACAAGTAAGCATAATAGCGTAGACGATTATCCTTACGGCGGAGGAGCTGGTATGGTGCTTACTCCTCAGCCTATTTTTGATGCTGTAGAGGATTTGACGAAAGAGACAGAGCGTAAGCCGAGAGTTGTCTTAATGTGTCCGCAGGGCGAAAGATTTACGCAGAAGAAAGCGGAAGAGCTTGCAGGGGAAGAACATTTAATCTTCGTATGTGGGCATTATGAAGGATATGACGAACGAATTCGTGAGCATCTCGTAACGGATGAGATTTCTATTGGTGACTATGTATTAACGGGCGGAGAATTAGCCTCTATGGTTATTACTGATAGTGTGGTACGTCTCTTGCCAGGTGTGCTAGGAAATCATGCTTCACAAGTAGAGGATTCGTTTAGTACAGGTTTATTAGAGCATCCTCATTATACACGTCCAGCTGATTTTCGTGGTATGAAGGTACCGGATGTATTAATGTCAGGGAATCATAAAAACATTGATGAATGGCGACATAAGGAATCTTTGCGCCGAACGTATACGCGTAGACCTGATTTATTAGATGAGAGAGAGCTATCTAAACAAGAGAAAAAATGGCTTGAGGAAATAAAGCGAGAGCAGTAATAACTTCATATATTTGCTATTGCAACAGGCCTAGTAATATGCTATTATAACATTTGTGCTACTGAAATCAGTAGCCGTATTAACGATGTTCCGCTGTAATTTATTAAGACTTTATAAGAGCATCTGTTTAAAGGAGAGAATTTAATATGCAACAATTAATCGCAGAAATTACAAAAGGCCAATTAAAAACTGACCTTCCTTCATTCCGTCCTGGTGACACTTTACGTGTACACGTAAAAGTTGTTGAGGGAACTCGTGAAAGAATTCAGCTTTTCGAAGGTGTTGTAATTAAACGTCGTGGTGGCGGAATCAGTGAAACATTCACAGTTCGTAAGATTTCTTACGGTGTAGGTGTTGAGCGTACATTCCCAGTTCACACGCCAAGAATCGCGAAAATCGAAGTACTTCGCCGTGGTAAAGTACGTCGTGCTAAGTTATACTACTTACGTAACCTTCGCGGTAAAAAAGCACGTATTAAAGAAATTCGATAAGACATGTATGGGAGCTTGTAAATGCACAAGCTCCCTTTTTCCAATCTATATGAAATTTTGGTATAATACGAGCAGTTTACATAACCGTGGAGGGGAAATGCATGAAAAAAGAGAAGAGTTCACTTTGGGAATGGATTAAAGCAATTTTGATTGCTGTTGTATTAGCTGGTGTTATTAGACAGTTTTTCTTTGCGCCAATTCTCGTAGACGGGGTATCGATGGCACCTACTTTACATGATCGTGATCGAATGATTGTGAATAAAATTGGTTATCACATTGGAGATCCAAAACGCTTTGATATTATCGTATTTCGAGCAACAGAAGATAAAGATTACATTAAGCGCATTATAGGCCTGCCAGGCGATGAAATAGAGTATCGTAATGATAAACTGTATATTAACGGAAAGGCTTATGAGGAGCCGTATTTAGACAAGCAGAAAAAGCAAATTGCTGACGGACCGCTTACATATGATTTTAATCTTGAAGAAATGACAGGCAAGAAAACCGTTCCAAAAGATCAATTATTTGTTTTAGGTGATAATCGTCGTTTTAGTAAAGATAGCCGTTCAATCGGTACGATTTCAATGGATCAAGTAATTGGTAAAGCTAATATGTTATATTGGCCGTTAGAAGACGCACGTATTGTGAAATAAATGAAAAAGAAGGTGGCAACATGGTAATTCAATGGTTTCCAGGGCATATGGCGAAGGCTAGACGCCAAGTAACGGAGAAATTAAAATTAATTGATGTTGTAATTGAACTTGTAGATGCTCGATTACCATTATCATCTCGAAACCCAATGATTGATGAAATCATTACACATAAGCCAAGGCTTGTTGTTTTAAATAAAGCGGATATGGCAGATGATCGTTTAACAAAACAATGGATCGCATATTTTAAAGAAAAAGGCCATATGGCAATTTCAATTAACGCGCAAGCTGGACAAGGTATGAAGGAAATTGCAGCAGCTTGTAAAGTGCTTGTTAAAGAAAAATTTGATAAAATGGTTGCAAAAGGTATTAGACCGAGAGCGATTCGTGCATTAATTGTAGGTATACCAAATGTTGGTAAATCTACATTGATTAATAAATTGGCAAAGAAAAATATTGCTAAAACAGGAGATCGTCCAGGTGTGACAACAGCTCAACAATGGATTAAAGTTGGGAAGGAAATGGAATTGTTAGATACACCAGGTATTCTGTGGCCTAAATTTGAAGATCAATTAGTGGGTCTTCGCTTAGCGACAACGGGTGCAATTAAAGATTCAATTTTAAATTTACAAGATGTAGCTGTTTACGCATTACGTTTTATGGAGAAACATTATCCAGAACGCTTGAAAGAACGCTATAATTTAAATGAGATTCCAGAAGATATTGTGGAATTATTCGATGCAATTGGAAAAAATAGAGGCTGCTTAATGGGCGGCGGAATGATTGATTATGATAAGACATCTGAGCTTGTGCTTCGTGAGCTTCGTGGTGGCAAACTTGGAAAAATGACGTTTGAAACACCGGAAGAGTTTGCAGAGCAAGTAGAAGATGTGGAAAAAATAGAAGAAGTATAAGACGTGCGTTTGTGCGTCTTTTCTTTTTGGATATGTTTAAAAAGGAGCTTGTATAAATGCAAACTATGACGATAAAAGAAGCAGAAAATGTATTGAAAGAAATTATGAATGAAGAAGATGATCGCTTTCAACTGTTAATGAAAGATGATCGAAAAGGTGTTCAAAAGCTCGTTTTGAAGTGGTATAAACAAAAAGAGTTAGAACAGAAAGAAAAAGAGAAGTTTTTTGAAATGTCCAAGTATGAAAATGCTTTGCGTGAAAAAGGGGTCACATATATCGCGGGTATTGATGAAGTAGGGCGCGGGCCATTGGCTGGGCCTGTTGTGACGGCAGCTGTCGTTCTTCCTGAGGATTTTTATATTCCAGGGTTAAATGATTCGAAAAAGTTGAGTGAAGCGAAACGTGAGCGTTTTTATGATGAAATAAAAGTACAAGCAATTGCAATTGGAGTAGGAATTGTATCGCCGCAAGTTATTGATGACATTAATATTTACCAAGCAACGAAACAAGCGATGTTAGATGCAGTTGCGAATTTATCTTGTACACCCCAACATTTATTAATTGATGCGATGAAACTTCCTACACCAATTCCGCAAACATCAATTATTAAAGGTGATGCGAAAAGTGTTTCGATTTCAGCCGCATCCATTATCGCAAAAGTAACGAGAGATCGTATGATGAAAGAACTGGGAGAGAAGTATCCTCAATATGGATTTGAGCAACATATGGGATATGGCACAAAGCAACATTTAGAGGCAATTCAAGTGCATGGAGTATTAGATGAACACCGAAAGTCATTCGCGCCAATTAAAGATATGATTCAAAAATAAGCTGTAAATATACAGCTTATTTTTTTATTTTGGCATATAAACATTACTATTTCCGAAAAAGAATAAAGCGATTTCAGTTTTCTGACACTTTATTGTAGACAGCGTGCCAATCATCTTATACAATGGCAATGTAATGTTTTTTAAACATTAAAAAACTTTTCGAGTAAAACAGGAAAACAGGGGAGGATGGGACCATGAATATCCATGAGTACCAAGGTAAGGCAGTCCTTAGAAGCTATGGGGTTAGCGTTCCGAACGGGAAGGTTGCATTTACAGTAGAAGAAGCTGTAGAAGCGGCGAAAGAATTAGGAACAGATGTATGTGTAGTGAAAGCACAAATTCACGCTGGTGGACGCGGCAAAGCTGGCGGAGTAAAAGTTGCAAAAAATTTAGATGAAGTTCGTACATATGCAGAAAGCATTTTAGGAACTACACTTGTGACACATCAAACAGGTCCTGAAGGTAAGGAAGTAAAACGCTTACTTATCGAAGAAGGTTGCGATATTAAAAAAGAATATTATGTAGGTCTAGTTTTAGATCGTGCAACTTCTCAAGTTGTTTTAATGGCGTCTGAAGAAGGCGGAACAGAAATTGAAGAAGTAGCAGAAAAAACACCTGAAAAAATCTTTAAAGAATATATTGATCCAGCAGTAGGCTTACAAGGTTTCCAAGCGCGCCGAATCGCATTTAACATCAATATTCCAAAAGAGCTTGTAGGACAAGCTGTGAAGTTTATGATGGGCTTATACCGTGCGTTTATCGAAAAAGATTGCTCTATCGCTGAGATTAACCCACTTGTTACAACAGGTGAAGGTAAAGTTATGGCATTAGATGCAAAATTAAACTTTGATTCTAATGCATTATATCGCCATAAAGACATTTTAGAGCTTCGTGATCTTGATGAAGAGGATTCAAAAGAAATTGAAGCTTCAAAATACGACTTAAACTACATTCCTTTAGATGGAAATATCGGTTGTATGGTTAATGGTGCAGGTTTAGCGATGGCTACAATGGATATCATTAAACATTACCACGGTGACCCAGCTAACTTCTTAGATGTTGGTGGCGGTGCAACTGCAGAAAAAGTTACAGAAGCATTCAAAATTATCCTTTCTGACAAAAATGTAAAAGGTATCTTTGTTAACATTTTTGGTGGCATTATGAAGTGTGATGTTATTGCAGAAGGTGTTATTGAAGCAACGAAACAAGTAGGTCTTGAGTTACCTTTAGTTGTACGTCTTGAAGGTACAAACGTAGAACTAGGTAAGAAAATTTTAAATGAGTCTGGCTTAAATATTGTTGCAGCAGAATCTATGGCAGACGGTGCACAAAAAATTGTTTCACTAGTGGGCTAATAGAAAGCGGGGGAGAAAAATGAGCGTATTAGTTAATAAAGATACAAAAGTTATTGTTCAAGGTATTACAGGTTCTCAAGGTTTATTCCATACAAAACAAATGATTGAATACGGTACGAAAATTGTCGGTGGTGTAACACCAGGTAAGGGCGGCACTGATATTGAAGGTGTACCAGTATTTGATACAGTAGAAGATGCAGTGAAAGCAACAGGCGCAAACGCTTCAGTTGTATACGTTCCACCCGCTTTTGCGGCAGATGCAATTATGGAAGCTGTTGATGCAGAAATTGATTTAGTAGTATGTATTACTGAAGGGATTCCTGTATTAGATATGGTAAACGTAAAGAGATATATGGCGGGTAAACATACACGTTTACTTGGACCAAACTGCCCAGGTGTAATCACACCGGATGAATGTAAGATTGGTATTATGCCAGGATATATTCATAAAAAAGGTCATGTTGGTATCGTATCTCGCTCTGGTACATTAACGTATGAAGCTGTACATCAGTTAACACAAGAAGGTATTGGCCAATCTACTGCTGTAGGTATCGGCGGAGACCCTGTTAACGGTACAGACTTTATTGATGCTTTAAAAGCATTTAATGAAGATGAAGAAACACATGCTGTAATTATGATTGGTGAAATCGGCGGTACAGCAGAAGAAGAGGCAGCTGAATGGGTAAAAGCTAATATGACAAAACCTGTTGTAGGCTTCATTGGTGGTCAAACAGCGCCTGCTGGCAAACGTATGGGCCATGCTGGTGCAATCATTTCTGGCGGTAAAGGAACTGCTGCTGAAAAGATTAAAACAATGGAAGCTTGTGGCATTAAAGTAGCTGAAACTCCAGCAGTTATGGGAGAAACGCTAATCTCTGTTTTAAAAGAAAAAGGTTTATTTGAGACTTGTAAAAACTATTAATCTGTTGAAAGACACCTTCTTACTTGAGGGTGTCTTTTTAGACTTTTTCTGTTTACATAATAAAAATTATGGGTAAGGAGAATCAAGATGAAAAGAGAGAGATTATTACATCTTCATTACTTGCTAGCAGATTATTGGAAAGCGATGGAGAGGCTACTATATGTCGATCCAGAATTAGAGAACATATATAATTTTAACGAAAAACAAATGGAACACTACACTGGAATATCCTCGAAAAAATCTTCAGAACTAGTAAAATTTCTTCAAAGTTCAAATCTTCCGCAATATATATCTTATTTAGAGAAAAATCGTATTTTTTATATAACGATATGGGATGAAAATTATCCGCAATTATTACGTGAAATACAAGACCCTCCCTTCGTTTTATATGGAAAAGGAGAGAAAGATTTCCTGAATAAAGTAAATAAATTAGCAGTTGTTGGAACGAGAGAACCATCATTATATGGTCATGAGAGTTTGAAGTTTATTTTACACCCTTTATTAGAAAGAGAGTGGCTTATTGTCAGTGGGTTTGCAAAAGGGATAGATACAATGTCTCATGAGATTACAGTAAGGCATCATTGCCCGACTATTGCGATATTAGGGCATGGATTGTCTTTTATGTATCCGAAAGAAAATAGACCTTTATATGAAATGTGGAAGGAATATATATTGTTATTGACAGAGTATCCGCCGCACTATGCACCGAAAAAATGGTATTTTCCAAAAAGAAACCGGATTATTAGTGGTATAAGTAAAGGTGTTTTAGTTGTAGAAGCGAAATCGAGAAGTGGAACACTTATTACTGCGGACCTTGCGTTAGAGCAAAGTAGAGAGGTATTTGCGCTTCCTGGACCTATATTTATAGAGGGGGCATCGGGAACGAATCATCTTATTCAGCAAGGAGCAAAACTAGTAAGAAATGCAGAAGATATCTTGGAAGAGATTTTAAATTAACCTTATATTTTTATGTTTTTATTAAACAATTATTGACAAATGGTAGATTGGCACTGTATGGTATATTCATTCTTGATTGACAAAAACAAGAGAAATCAATAAGATTAATGAAGACTTGAATCCACCTCTTAAGGAGGCACTAGCATGTCAGATTACCTCGTAATCGTGGAGTCGCCTTCTAAGGCGAAGACCATTGAGAAATATTTAGGGAAAAAATACAAAGTTGTCGCGTCTATGGGACATGTTCGCGATTTGCCAAAAAGTCAAATGGGGATAGAAGTAAAGAACAACTTCACCCCGAAGTATATTACCATTCGTGGTAAAGGTCCCGTCTTAAAAGATTTAAAATCAGCGGCCAAAAAAGCAAAGAAAGTCTATCTCGCGGCCGATCCAGACCGTGAAGGGGAAGCGATTGCTTGGCATTTAGCGAATACGTTAAATGTGGACGTTGAATCAGATTGTCGGGTTGTGTTTAATGAGATTACGAAAGATGCGATCAAAGAATCATTTAAACATCCTCGTGCAATTAATATGGATTTAGTGGATGCACAACAAGCAAGACGTATACTTGATCGTCTTGTTGGTTACAATATTAGTCCTTTATTATGGAAGAAAGTAAAAAAAGGATTAAGTGCAGGACGTGTACAATCTGTAGCAGTTCGTTTAATCATCGAGCGTGAAAGGGAAATTCAAAACTTTGAACCTGAAGAATTCTGGACAATTAAAACAGAATTTGTAAAAGGAAAAGACACATTTGAAGCAAGCTTTTACGGTGTAGATGGTGAAAAAGTTCAATTAACAAATGAAACGCAAGTGAATGAAATAATTGAACAGATGAAAGACAATGCGTTTTCAGTTGAAAATGTAACGCGCAAAGAGCGAAAACGTAACCCTGCATTACCGTTTACAACATCTTCCTTGCAACAAGAAGCAGCCCGTAAGTTAAACATGCGAGCAAAGAAAACAATGATGCTTGCACAGCAATTGTATGAAGGGATAGATCTTGGAAAACAAGGAACTGTAGGTCTTATTACGTATATGAGAACTGATTCAACACGTATCTCAGAAACAGCTCAAACAGAGGCTCGTACTTACATCACTGAAGCGTATGGTACGGAATACATAGGAACAGAAAAGAAGAAAGAAACGAAAAAGTCAAATGCACAAGATGCGCATGAGGCAATTCGTCCTACTTCGGTAATGAGAAAGCCAGAGGAACTAAAAAGTTTCTTAGGTCGTGATCAACTTCGATTATATAAATTGATTTGGGAGCGATTTGTTGCAAGTCAAATGGCGTCTGCTATAATGGATACTGTGACAGCGAGACTCATTAATAACAATGTTCAGTTCCGTGCAAGTGGATCGGTTGTAAAGTTCCCGGGATTTATGAAAGTGTATGTAGAGTCAAAAGATGATGGTGCTGAAGAAAAGGATAAGATGTTGCCGCCTTTAGAAGTAGGGGAAACTGTATTTTCAAAGGATTTAGAACCAAAGCAACATTTTACACAACCTCCTCCGCGCTATACAGAGGCTCGCCTAGTAAGAACACTTGAAGAACTTGGAATTGGAAGACCGTCGACATATGTACCTACACTTGAAACGATTCAAAAGCGTGGGTATGTAGGCTTGGATAATAAACGCTTTGTTCCGACTGAACTTGGTGAAATAGTAATTGAACTTATTTTAGAGTTTTTCCCAGAAATTATTAACATTGAATTTACTGCCAATATGGAGCAAAGCCTTGATGAAGTAGAAGAAGGAAATGCGAATTGGGTAAAAATTGTTGATGATTTCTACGTAGGTTTTGAACCGCGTTTAGAAAAAGCGGAAAAAGAAATGCGTGAAGTGGAAATTAAAGATGAACCAGCTGGGGAAGATTGTGAATTATGTAATCACCCAATGGTCTTTAAAATGGGTAAATACGGGAAATTTATGGCTTGCTCGAATTTCCCAGATTGTCGTAATACAAAGCCGATTGTGAAAGAAATCGGTGTTACTTGTCCAAAGTGTGATAAGGGTCAAATTATTGAACGCCGTAGTAATAAAAAGAAACGTCTTTTCTATGGGTGCGGTACGTATCCGGAATGCGACTTTGTATCTTGGGATAAGCCAATTGGTCGTAAGTGTCCGAAGTGCGAAGGCATGCTTGTAGAGAAAAAGTTGAAAAAAGGCGTGCAAGTACAATGTATTTCGTGCGATTATGAAGAAGAACAACAAATGTGAGCGTAACTGCTCACATTTTTTTCGGGAAGAAAAGGAAAGGTGATATAAATGACAACACAAGTAGTAAACGTCATTGGCGCAGGTCTTGCAGGAAGTGAAGCAGCTTATCAAATTGCAAAACGTGGTGTCCAAGTTAGATTATATGAAATGAGACCGGTAAGGCAAACGCCAGCTCATCACACAGATAAATTCGCTGAATTAGTATGTAGTAACTCACTTCGTGCAAACACTTTAACAAATGCAGTTGGAGTTATTAAAGAGGAAATGCGCTTAATGGATTCTGTAATTATTCGTGCGGCGGATGAGTGCTCTGTACCAGCTGGAGGCGCTTTAGCTGTAGACCGTCATGAGTTCGCAGCTAAAGTAACAGAATACGTAAAGAACCATCCAAATGTAACTGTAATGAATGAAGAAATTACAGATATTCCAGAGGGACCGACAATTATTGCTACAGGTCCATTAACATCTCCTGATCTTTCTGCAAAATTGAAAGAATTAACAGGAGAAGATTATTTCTACTTCTATGATGCTGCAGCCCCAATCGTAGAAAAAGACAGCATTGACATGAATAAAGTATATTTAAAATCGCGTTATGACAAAGGTGAAGCTGCATATTTAAATTGCCCAATGACAGAAGAAGAGTTTGATCGTTTTTATGAGGCTCTAATTGCTGCTGAGACAGTGCCTTTAAAAGAGTTTGAAAAAGAAATTTTCTTTGAAGGTTGTATGCCAGTAGAGGTTATGGCAAGTAGAGGGAGACAGACGTTAGTATTTGGACCTATGAAACCTGTTGGATTGGAAGATCCAAAAACAGGGAAAACGCCATATGCTGTTGTTCAGTTACGTCAAGATGATGCAGCGGGGACTTTATACAATATCGTAGGTTTCCAAACACATTTAAAGTGGGGACCGCAAAAAGAAGTGTTACAGTTAATTCCAGGATTAGAAAATGCAGAGATTGTACGTTATGGTGTAATGCATCGTAATACGTTTATTAATTCACCTAATTTGCTTCGTCCAACATATCAATATAAACAACGGGATGATTTATTCTTCGCTGGTCAAATGACTGGAGTAGAGGGATATGTTGAATCGGCAGCATCAGGATTATTAGCAGGAATTAATGCTGCGCGTCTTGTGCAAGGTGAAGAGCCAGTTGTATTACCGCCAGTAACTGCGATGGGTAGCATGGCAAATTACATTACGGCAACGAACGCTAAAAACTTCCAACCGATGAATGCGAACTTCGGTCTATTTGCACCGTTAGAGAAGAAGATTAAAAAGAAAGCAGAACGAAATGAAGCGTACGCAGCACGCGCTTTAGAAACGATTCGAAATTTTGTAAATATTTAGTTAAATTTCTTGCAAAGGCTACTAAGTTGTGATACGATTTAGTAGCCTTTATTGAGGTGAGTTGTGTGAATGTGAAGAAATTGTTACAATTATTCGTTGGATATTTACAAATTGAAAGAAATTATTCAAAATATACAATTGCAAGTTATCAAAATGATTTAGAACATTTTGTGCAATTTATGGAACGAGAAGGTATATCCTCTTTTTTAGACGTTACATACGCGGATGTTCGTTTGTACTTAACGACGTTGCACGATGAGAAGTTAGCCCGTAAATCTGTCGCAAGAAAAGTATCAAGCTTACGAAGTTTATATCGTTTTTTGATGCGTGAAGGTTATCGAAAGGATAATCCGTTTGCACTTGCGTCACTCCCCAAAAAAGAATTGTCAATCCCAAAGTTTTTATATGCTGAAGAGTTAGAGGAATTATTTGAAGTTTCTGACACAGAAACGCCATTAGGTCAAAGGAATCAAGCTTTGTTAGAGTTGATGTATGCGACTGGGATCCGTGTGAGTGAATGTGTCAATTTACAACTTACCGATATTGACTTTGCGGTGGGAACAATTTTAGTAATGGGAAAAGGAAAAAAACAAAGGTATATTCCGTTCGGAAGCTATGCGCAAGATTCTTTAATTACTTATATAGAGAATGGGAGAAAACAGTTAGTTAATAAGACTGACGAAGACTCTCATATGGTATTTTTAAATGCGAAAGGTAAACCGCTAACAAGTCGTGGAGTTCGTTATGTTTTAAATGAACTCATTAAAAAGGCTTCGCTGACAATGCGGATAAGTCCCCATATGTTAAGGCATACATTTGCTACACATATGCTAGATGAAGGGGCGGATTTACGTACTGTACAGGAGTTATTAGGCCATGAAAATTTGTCGACGACACAAATTTATACGCATGTCTCTAAAGAAAGATTGCGTTCTGTTTACATGAAGCATCACCCGCGGGCATAAATTGCTTTAAAAGCTATAAAAACAAATAAAGGAGTTTTTTCTATGGGAAATTTCCACGCTACAACGATATTTGCAGTTCATCATAATGGAGAATGTGCAATGGCTGGAGATGGCCAAGTGACAATGGGAAATGCTGTTGTAATGAAACATACAGCTCGTAAAGTTCGTAAACTTTTCCAAGGTAAAGTTTTGGCTGGTTTCGCAGGATCAGTTGCTGACGCATTTACTCTTTTTGAAATGTTTGAAGGGAAATTAGAAGAGTATAACGGCAACTTGCAGCGTGCTGCTGTTGAAATGGCCAAACAATGGCGTGGCGATAAAATGTTACGTCAGCTAGAAGCAATGCTCATTGTCATGGATAAAACAACTATGCTCCTTGTTTCAGGTACAGGAGAAGTAATTGAACCGGATGATGGTATTTTAGCAATTGGATCTGGTGGGAATTATGCACTTTCTGCAGGTCGTGCTTTAAAGCAATATGCAAGTGAACACTTAACAGCGAAGCAAATTGCGAAAGCGAGTTTAGAGATTGCTGGCGATATTTGTGTTTATACGAATCACAACATAATTGTTGAAGAATTGTAGAATCGTAAGGGAGGCATTTTATATGCATTTACATTTTACTCCGCGCCAAATTGTGGAAAAATTAGATCAATACATCATCGGTCAAAAAGACGCAAAGAAAGCGGTTGCTGTAGCGTTGAGAAATCGATATCGTCGCAGTAAATTAGCTGAAAATTTACGTGACGAAATTGCACCTAAAAATATCTTAATGATTGGACCGACAGGTGTTGGGAAAACAGAGGTAGCACGACGAATGGCGAAACTCGTTGGAGCACCTTTTATTAAGGTTGAGGCTACAAAATTCACAGAAGTTGGATATGTGGGTAGAGATGTAGAGTCGATGGTACGTGACCTAGTGGAAACATCGGTTCGTATCGTAAAAGAAGAAATGGTAGTGAAAGTTCAAGATAAAGCCGAAGAGCAAGCGAATCAACGTCTTGTTGAAATTTTAGTGCCGAGTCCAGAGAAACAATCTGGATTCAAAAATCCATTAGAGATGCTTTTTGGAGGCACTCAAAATTCGAATCAAACGTCTGATACACAAGAAGATGTTGAAATCGAAAAGAAGCGTCAAGATGTGGAGAGAAAGCTTGCTGCAGGGCTTCTTGAAGACGAAATTGTATCGATTGAAGTGACTGAACAACAGTCTTCCATGTTTGATATGTTACAAGGAACTGGCATGGAGCAAATGGGAATGAATTTCCAAGATGCGCTAGGAAGTTTTATGCCGAAAAAAACGAAAAAACGTAAACTTTCTGTAAAAGAAGCAAGAAAACTCTTGACAAATGAAGAGGCACAGCGCTTAATTGATATGGATGAAGTTACACAAGAGGCTGTTTATCGTGCTGAACAGCTCGGGATTATTTTTATCGATGAAATTGACAAAATTGCTGGTAAGCAGTCGAATAGCGTAGATGTATCACGTGAAGGTGTGCAACGTGACATTTTGCCGATTGTAGAAGGGTCGAATGTTGCGACAAAATACGGATCAGTAAAAACGGATTATATTTTATTCGTTGCAGCTGGAGCGTTCCATATGTCTAAACCGTCGGATTTAATTCCGGAATTGCAAGGGAGATTTCCGATTCGAGTAGAATTAACAAAATTATCGACAGACGATTTTGTTAAAATACTAATCGAGCCTGACAATGCGTTAATTAAACAATATATGGCATTATTAGCGACTGAAGGTATAGAAATTGAATTTTCAGACGAAGCTATTCGTAAGATTGCTGAGATTGCTTATCAAGTTAATCAGGATACAGATAATATTGGAGCAAGAAGACTTCATACGATTATGGAGAAGCTCCTTGAAGATTTATCGTTTGAAGCATCTGAAATTACGTTAGAGAAAATAACGATAACACCTCAATACGTTGAGGAGAAATTAGCAACAATTGCTAAAAATAAAGATGTGAGCCAGTTTATTTTGTAATAGTGTCATCAGGTGACTCGCCCTAGTTTCCAAGTGATGAAAAAATATGTGAGTAACATGTAGGAGGAACTTTTGAAATGGAATTATTAGCAAAAACGAGAAAATTAAATGCGTTATTACAGAGCGCAGCAGGGAAGCCTGTAAACTTTAGAGAAATGTCTGACACAATGTGTGAAGTAATCGAAGCAAACGTATTCGTAGTTAGCCGTCGTGGTAAATTACTAGGTTATGCAATTCACCAACAAATCGAAAACGAACGCATGAAGCAAATGCTTGCAGAACGTCAATTCCCAGAAGAATATACACAAAGCTTATTCAACATTACAGAAACATCTTCAAACTTAGATGTGAACAGTGCTTACACAGCATTCCCAGTAGAAAACAGAGAATTATTTGGTCAAGGTTTAACTACAATCGTACCAATCGTTGGTGGCGGTGAGCGTCTAGGTACATTAGTATTAGCTCGTCTTGGTCAAGAGTTCTTAGATGATGATTTAATCCTTGCTGAGTACAGCTCAACTGTTGTAGGTATGGAAATCTTACGTGAAAAAGCAGAAGAAATCGAAGAGGAAGCACGTAGTAAAGCTGTTGTTCAAATGGCGATCAGCTCATTATCTTACAGTGAGTTAGAAGCAATTGAGCACATCTTCGAAGAATTAAATGGAACAGAAGGTTTACTTGTTGCAAGTAAAATTGCTGATCGCGTAGGAATTACTCGTTCTGTAATCGTAAATGCACTACGTAAATTAGAAAGTGCTGGTGTTATTGAGTCTCGTTCTTTAGGTATGAAAGGAACATACATTAAAGTGCTAAACGACAAGTTTCTACAGGAACTTGCTAAATTAAAAACAAACTAATTTATAAAAAACTCTCCTCGATTGAGGAGAGTTTTTTATGTGCAATGGATAGATGGTGCTTGTGAAAAGTGTCATAAGCGTGTTTTCTGGGAAAACTATTAATTGTATTTATTTTTTTTGCTTAAAAGAAATGAAGGTTGGTAATACTAGAATTCGAGTATGAACAAAGAAAGTTTTACATTGTTCGCATTTTCGACTTGATTGTAATATTTCAGTATGATATAGTAAGCAGTGGTGTCAGTACAAAGTACACACGTTTACTGATTTAAGTGTTGGTGCTACGTTTGTAGTTTCGCTTAGAGATGAAGTAAACGGAGGATATCAAAAACCATTTAGGAGGAACTATATTATGTCAGTAATTTCTATGAAGCAATTGCTTGAAGCTGGTGTTCATTTCGGACATCAAACTCGTCGTTGGAACCCAAAAATGAAGCGTTACATTTTCACAGAGCGTAACGGTATCTACATCATCGACTTACAAAAAACTGTGAAAAAAGTTGAGGAAGCTTACAGAACGATGCGCGACATCGCTGCTGAAGGCGGAGACATCTTATTCGTAGGTACTAAAAAACAAGCACAAGAAGCTATTAAAGAAGAAGCAACTCGTGCTGGTATGTACTTCGTTAACCAACGTTGGTTAGGCGGAACTTTAACAAACTTCCAAACAATCCAAAAGCGTATCAAGCGTCTTAAAGACATCGAAAGAATGCAAGAAGATGGTACTTTCGAAGTACTTCCTAAGAAAGAAGTTGTTCAACTTAAAAAAGAGTTAGAGCGTCTTGAGAAATTCTTAGGCGGTATTAAAGATATGAAAGGTCTTCCAAGTGCATTATTCGTAGTAGACCCTCGTAAAGAGCGTATTGCAGTTGCTGAAGCACGCAAATTACACATTCCAATCATCGGTATCGTTGATACAAACTGTGATCCAGACGAAATCGATCACGTTATCCCAGCAAACGATGATGCAATTCGTGCTGTAAAACTTCTTACATCTAAAATGGCAGACGCGATCCTTGAAGCAAAACAAGGTGAAGAAACTGTTACTGCGTAACAAAGTTGGAAAGGTGATAAGGGGTTCGGCCTTTTATCACCTTTTTTAAGGTATAAACACCTTTATAAAAGGTATAAATACATATTTTAGGAGGATGAAAAGTATGGCAATCACTGCTCAAATGGTAAAAGAATTACGTGAAAAAACTGGCGCAGGTATGATGGACTGCAAAAAAGCTTTAACAGAAACTAACGGCGACATGGAGAAGGCAATTGACTTCTTACGTGAAAAAGGTATTGCGAAAGCTGCTAAAAAAGCTGACCGCATTGCTGCTGAAGGTTTAACTTTCATCGAAACAAACGGTAACGACGCTTTAATCTTAGAATTAAACTCTGAAACTGATTTCGTTGCGAAAAACGAAGGTTTCCAAACACTAATTAAAGAATTAGCTGCTCACTTATTAACTAACAAACCAGCTAACGTTGAAGAAGCTATGGCTCAAACAATGGAAAACGGTAAAAAGGTTGAAGAGCACATCAACGAAGCAATCGCTAAAATTGGTGAAAAACTTACACTTCGTCGTTTCGAAATCGTATCAAAAACTGATGCAGATGCATTCGGCGCTTACCTACACATGGGTGGACGCATTGGTGTATTAACAGTTCTTGAAGGTTCTACTGATGAAGCTGCTGCTAAAGATGTTGCAATGCACATCGCTGCAGTTAACCCTAAATACATCGACCGCGATGCTGTAACAGCTGAAGAAGTTGAGCATGAGCGTCAAGTATTAACACAACAAGCATTAAACGAAGGCAAGCCTGAGAAAATCGTTGCAAAAATGGTTGAAGGCCGTTTAGGCAAATTCTTCGAAGAGATTTGCTTACTTGACCAAGCATTCGTTAAAAACCCTGATATGAAAGTTCGTCAGTTCGTTGAGTCTAAAGGCGGAACATTAAAAGGATTCGTTCGCTACGCTGTTGGTGAAGGTATCGAAAAACGCGAAGACAACTTTGCTGAAGAAGTAATGAACCAAGTAAAAGGTAGCAACTAATACAGATTAGGGAACACATTGTGTTCCCTTTTTTAAAATAAAGATGTAAGCAATTGGAGGTTCATTATGAGTAAACCGAAATATAATCGTGTCGTTTTAAAGCTAAGTGGAGAAGCTTTAGCTGGAGAGCAAGGATTTGGAATTAACCCAACTGTTATTAAGTCAGTTGCGGAACAAGTAAAAGAAATTGCAGAACTTGATGTAGAGGTTGCTGTTGTTGTTGGTGGCGGTAACATTTGGCGTGGGAAAATTGGAAGTGAAATGGGCATGGATCGTGCAGGGGCAGATTACATGGGCATGTTAGCGACAGTTATGAATTCATTAGCTCTTCAAGATAGCTTGGAGAATATCGGAATTCAAACTCGTGTACAAACTTCAATTGAGATGCGTCAAGTTGCAGAACCTTACATTCGTCGTAAAGCAGTTCGTCACTTAGAGAAAAAACGTGTTGTTATCTTTGCAGCAGGTACAGGTAACCCATACTTCTCTACAGATACAACAGCAGCATTACGTGCGGCAGAAATTGAAGCAGATGTAATTTTAATGGCGAAAAACAATGTAGATGGTGTATATAATGCGGATCCATCTATTGATCCAACAGCTACGAAATATGAAACGCTTACTTACTTAGACGTATTAAAAGAAGGTTTAGGTGTAATGGATTCTACAGCTTCTTCTCTATGTATGGATAATGATATTCCATTAATTGTATTCTCAGTTATGGAAAAAGGTAATATTAAACGTGCCGTTTTAGGCGAAAATATCGGAACAGTGGTAAGGGGGAAATAAATATGGGACAACAAGTATTGAAGTCTTCAAATGAAAAAATGGAAAAAGCAGTTGCTGCTTATTCTCGTGAATTAGCAACAGTTCGTGCTGGCCGTGCAAACGCGTCTGTATTAGATAAGGTACAAGTTGATTACTATGGTGCACCAACACCAGTTGTGCAATTAGCGAACATTACAGTTCCAGAAGCGCGTTTACTAGTAATTCAACCTTATGATAAAACTTCTATCGGTGATATTGAAAAAGCAATTTTAAAAGCAGATTTAGGCTTAAATCCTTCTAATGATGGAACTGTAATTCGTATTGCATTCCCTGCATTAACAGAAGAACGTCGTCGTGATCTTGTAAAAGTTGTGAAAAAATATGCTGAAGAAGCTAAAGTTGCTGTTCGTAACGTACGTCGTGACGGAAATGATGATCTTAAGAAGCTTGAAAAAGCTGGCGAGATTACAGAAGATGATTTAAGAGGATATACTGAAGATATCCAAAAAGAAACAGATAAATATATTGCAAAAGTTGACGAAATCGCAAAAAACAAAGAAAAAGAAATCATGGAAGTGTAATAGCGATAACTTCGCAATTATGACCCTCTTCTTAAGGGGGTCTTTTTACACTTTTAGGCATACGTCTGCTTGCTGGAGGGTATGAATGATGTTTAAAAACTTTCCTTTTTTTAAAGGTAAAAAGGACACATCGTTTGATCATCTCGTTGAAGAAGTGAAAAAAGGATATATCCCAGAACATATTGCCATCATTATGGATGGGAATGGAAGATGGGCAAAGAGGAGAGCAATGCCTCGTATTGCGGGACATCATGAAGGTATGCAAGTTGTAAAGAAAATTACAAAATTTGCAAGTAAACTTAATGTGAAAGTGTTAACTCTTTATGCTTTTTCAACTGAGAACTGGAAAAGACCGAAAAAGGAAGTTGATTATTTAATGAAGCTTCCAGAAGAATTTCTAGGTACATTTTTACCAGAATTGATTGAAGAAAACGTACAAGTCCGAGTAATAGGGCAAAAAGATCGTCTTCCTACGCATACACGCAGAGCGATGGAGAAAGCCATGGAAGATACGAAAGAGAATACGGGATTAATTCTTAATTTCGCGTTAAACTATGGAAGTCGAGATGAAATCGTTTCTGCTGTGCAACATATGATGAAAGATAATGAGGAAGGAAAAATTCGTTCTGAAGAGGTAAGTGAAGAAATGCTTTCCTCCTACTTAATGACGAGTTCTTTACCTGATCCAGAGTTGTTAATCCGAACAAGCGGAGAGCTACGTATTAGTAATTTCATGTTATGGCAAATTGCATATTCGGAGTTTTGGTTTACAGACGTGTATTGGCCAGACTTCAAAGAAGAACATTTGCTAAATGCGATTACTGACTTTCAACATAGAGGGCGCAGATTCGGAGGCGTGTAGAAAGAGAGGGTTTGGTAGTGAAACAGAGAATTATTACTGGAGTGGTTGCTGCCGCGCTATTCATTCCCATCGTAATATACGGTGGCGTGCCTTTTACGGTTTTAGTGTATGCACTTGCTTCTATAGGTTTATATGAATTAATTCGTATGAATAAGCTTACGCTTATTTCAGTACCGACAGTTTTAGCTGCAGTATTATTGTGGATTCTTTTAATTCCAAGTAGTGCATCAGAACTGTTTACATGGATTGGATTAGGTAAATTGGAAATCACATTTGTGATTGTTTTATTACTTTTATCATATACAGTCCTTTCTAAGAATACATTTACTTTTGATAATGCTTCATTTTTACTGATGGCAACGACATATGTGGCAATGGGATTCTTATATTTAAATGAAACGAGAATATTAGGAATTAAATATGTATTTTGCGCATTATTTGTTATATGGGCTACTGATTCAGGCGCATATTTCGTAGGAAAAGCATTGGGCAAGAGAAAATTGTGGCCAGAAATCAGTCCAAATAAAACGATTGAAGGTTCATTAGGGGGCATCGTTTGTGGAATTATTGTGGCACTTGTTTACAACGTGTTCTTCCCAGTCGAATCGAATGTAGTAATTTTAATTGTGCTGACAATTATTATTTCTATTTTTGGACAAATTGGTGATTTAGTACAATCTGCTTTTAAACGTCATTATGGCGTAAAGGATTCAGGTACAATTTTACCTGGGCATGGTGGTATATTAGACCGAACAGATAGTTGGTTATTCGTTTTACCAATTCTCTACTTCTTATTACAATATAATTAATAAATGAACGAGGGGTTGGAGTCATGAAAAACATTAGTTTATTAGGTGCAAGCGGATCAATTGGTACACAAACTTTAGATGTATTACGCTCGCACCCAGACCAATTCCGTCTCGTTGCTTTTTCTGTAGGGAAAAATATTGACTACGCAGTAAAGGTAATTCAAGAATTTTCTCCGCAAATCGTCTCTGTGCAAAGAGAAGAAGATGTTTTAAAATTACAATCTGTTTCTGGTAATACAAAAATTGTATATGGTAGTGAAGGACTTTTAGAAGTAGCACTACATCCAGATGCGGAGATTGTAGTAAATGCTGTTGTAGGTAGCGTAGGGTTGTTACCAACACTTCGTGCAATTGAGGCGAAAAAAACAATTGGAATTGCAAATAAAGAAACGTTAGTAACTGCAGGACATCTTGTAATGGAAGCAGCACGAAAACATAATGTTTCGTTACTTCCAGTTGATAGTGAACATTCGGCTATTTTTCAATGCTTGAATGGTGAAAATGAAAAAAGAGTTTCTCGTCTTATTATAACGGCTTCTGGTGGAAGTTTCCGCGATAAAACGAGGGATGAATTGCATCATGTGACCGTAGAAGATGCGCTTCGACATCCAAACTGGTCAATGGGTTCGAAAATTACAATTGATTCTGCTACAATGATGAATAAGGGACTAGAAGTAATTGAAGCACATTGGCTTTTTGGTATCCCTTATGAGCAAATCGATGTTGTTTTACATAAAGAAAGTATTATCCATTCTATGGTTGAATTTGAAGATCGTAGTGTAATGGCGCAGCTTGGTTCACCTGATATGCGAGTACCAATTCAATACGCACTTACATATCCGGATAGATTGCCTCTTTCAGACACAAAACAGTTAAACTTATGGGAAATAGGGACGTTGCATTTTGAGAAAATGGACCAAGAACGATTCCGTTGTTTACGTTTTGCGTATGAAGCTGGAAAAGCAGGTGGAAGTATGCCAGCTGTAATGAACGCAGCGAATGAAGTAGCTGTTGAAGCCTTTTTACAAAAGAGAATTGATTTCTTAACAGTGGAAGACCTCATTGAAAAAGCAATGAACCATCACAATGTCATTGCACGACCGAGCTTAGAGGAAATTTTGGAAATTGATGCGGCCACAAGACGGTTTGTGATGGAACAAATTTAGCAAAGGTGGTTATGGAATTGAATACAGCGATTGCCTTTATATTAATTTTCGGTGCACTCGTATTTTTCCATGAGCTAGGGCATCTATATTTCGCAAAAAGAGCAGGTATTTTATGCCGCGAGTTTGCGATTGGTTTTGGTCCGAAAATATTCTCATTTGAAAAGAATGAAACGGTGTATACGATTCGATTACTGCCCCTTGGTGGCTATGTAAGAATGGCTGGCGAGGATGCGGACACAGTTGAGTTAAAGCCTGGGAAAAAGGTTGGCCTTGTATTAAATGAAAAAGACGAAGTTGTGAAATTAGTTTTTGATGGATATGAAAAGTATCCAAATGTTCGTGTTATTGAAGTCGAACAAGCTGATTTGGAGCATAATTTAACAATTTCGGGCTATGAAGAGTACGAGGAAGAGCTTCAAACATTCCGAGTGAATGAAAAGGCTCGTATTATTACTGCGGGGGAAGAAATTCAAATTGCCCCGTATAATAGACAATTTGGCTCGAAAAAACTAGGGCAACGCGCTTTAACAATCTTTGCGGGTCCTGCAATGAACTTCATTTTAGCATTTGTTATTTTTGTGATTCTTGGATTTGTACAAGGGGTTCCTGTTGACAAACCAATGGTCGGAAAAGTGATGGATAACAGTGCAGCACAGCAAGCTGGATTGAAAGAGAATGATACAATTCAAGCTATTGATGGGAAAAACACAAGTACATGGAAAGATGTTGTTACTATTGTACGTGAAAACCCAAATAAAGAAATTACGTTACAAGTAAAGCGTGATAATGAACAGTTTAATGTGAAAGTAACGCCAACACTCGATAAAGAAGGTAAAGAAGAAGTTGGTAGAATTGGTGTCTACTCTCCTGTAGAGAAAACAGTGATGGGTTCTATTAAATCAGGTTTTGAACAAACGTACCAATGGACGAAACTAATTTTTGAGTCTCTTGTGAAATTAGTAACTGGTCAATTTTCTATTAATGAGTTGTCAGGTCCAGTAGGAATTTATAATCTAACAGATCAAGTTGTAGATTATGGGTTTACGCGTGTACTAAGTTTAGCTGCAGTTCTAAGCATTAATCTTGGTTTATTTAATTTATTACCAGTTCCTGCTTTAGATGGTGGCCGTTTATTCTTCTTCTTAATTGAAGCGTTACGAGGGAAACCAATTGATCGCCAAAAAGAAGGAATGGTTCACTTTATTGGTTTTGCATTATTAATGTTACTTATGTTAGTTGTAACTTGGAATGACATTCGTAAGTTTTTCTTGTAAAATAAAGTGAAACTTATAATGAAATAGAGCTCGTAGAATAAAATCCCTCACCTAACTCGAGGTGAGGGGTTTTACTGCGTGTAAGAGTAAAATGAAGAGGTGCAAATAAATGAAACAAAGTATGGTATTCAGTCCTACATTACGTGAAGTTCCAGCTGATGCTGAAATTAAGAGTCATCAGCTATTACTTCGTGCAGGTTTTATGCGTCAAAATGCTTCTGGTATTTATAGCTTTCTACCATTTGGATTAAAAGTATTACACAAAGTAGAACGTATAGTTCGAGAAGAAATGGAGCGCGCAGGAGCTGTAGAATTATTAATGCCAGCTATGCAAGCTGCAGAATTATGGCAAGAATCAGGTCGTTGGTATTCTTACGGATCTGAATTAATGCGTATGAAAGATCGTAACGCTCGTGAATTCGCATTAGGAGCGACACATGAGGAAGTAATTACGGATCTTGTGCGTGATGAAGTGAAATCATATAAAAAATTACCGTTAACATTATACCAAATTCAAACAAAATTCCGTGATGAGCAAAGACCTCGTTTCGGCTTATTACGTGGAAGAGAGTTTCTAATGAAAGATGCATACTCTTTCCATGCTACACAAGAGAGCTTAGATGAAGTATACGATCGCTTATATAAAGCATACTCTAACATTTTTACTCGCTGTGGCTTGAATTTCCGTGCAGTTATTGCTGATTCTGGAGCAATGGGCGGAAAAGATACACATGAATTTATGGTATTATCTGATGTTGGTGAAGATACAATTGCATACTCTGACACATCTGATTATGCAGCAAACATCGAAATGGCTCCTGTTGTAGCTACGTATACGAAGAGTGACGAAGCAGAAAAAGCACTTGAAAAAGTAGCAACACCAGACCAAAAAGCAATTGAAGAAGTATCTGCATTCTTAAACATTGCAGCTGACAAGTGCATTAAGTCTATGGTGTATAAAGTAGATGAGAAATTAGTAGTTGTACTTGTTCGTGGTGATCACGAAGTAAACGATGTGAAAGTGAAAAATGTATATGGCGCTTCAGTTGTTGAGCTTGCTTCTCATGAAGAAGTAAAAGCATTATTAAATTGTGAAGTTGGTTCATTAGGACCGATTAATGTAACAGGTGATATCGAAATTATTGCTGATCACGCTGTAGCATCAATTGTTAACGGATGTTCAGGAGCGAATGAAGAAGGGTTCCATTATGTAAATGTAAATCCAGAACGTGACTTTAAAGTAAGTCAATATACAGATTTACGCTTTATTCAAGAAGGAGACCAATCTCCAGATGGAAACGGAACAATTCTTTTCGCACGCGGAATTGAAGTTGGTCATGTATTCAAATTAGGAACTCGTTATAGTGAAGCAATGAACGCAACATTCCTAGATGAAAATGGAAAAACACAACCACTTATTATGGGTTGTTACGGTATCGGTGTATCTCGTACAGTAGCAGCAATTGCAGAGCAATTTAACGATGAGAACGGCTTAGTTTGGCCAAAAGCGGTAGCACCGTTCCATGTGCATGTAATTCCAGTAAATATGAAATCTGATGCACAACGTGAAATGGGTGAAAATATCTACAACTCATTACAAGAACAAGGCTATGAAGTGTTATTAGACGATCGTGCAGAACGTGCAGGTGTTAAATTTGCAGATGCAGATTTATTCGGTCTTCCAGTTCGTGTTACAGTTGGTAAAAAAGCAGACGAAGGTATTGTAGAAGTGAAAGTACGTGCTACAGGTGAGTCTGAAGAAGTAAAAGTAGAAGAACTTCAAACATATATTGCAAATATTTTAAAATAAGAAGAGGTACCTCGTAATGGGGTACCTTCTCTTTCTTTGTAAACGTATTTTGTAAAAGAAGAGGTGAGAAATCTTTCTTTGTGGTACGTTTCAATTTATAATAGCAAATGGAAGGAGAGTGCTTATGTCTTTAACAAATGAACAACAAGAGCGATTTCAAATTTTGCTCCAGCAGTTGCAAATACCAGACGACCTTATAAATCAATATTTACAAGGCGGTGGTATTGAAAGGCTCGTTATTGATAAAGCGAATAAAAGTTGGCATTTTGATTTACAAGTGCCACGTATTTTGCCTACAGAATTATATGAATTGCTAGAAACAAAGCTTAAGCAATCATTTTCTCATATTGCAAGAACAACATTTGCATTAGAAACAGAGAATAAACAATTTACAGAAGAAGAAGTGAGGGCGTATTGGCCGCTTTGTACGGAACGAATTACATTTTCACCTATGTTCGCATACTTAAAGAAGCAGCTTCCACAGGTGAATGGAGTGAAGTTGTTAATAAATGTAAATAACGAGCTGGAGTCTACGGCTTTAAAGAAAAACGTTGCGAAACCAGTAGGGGATCAATACGAAGTTTTTGGATTCCCGCGTTTTCAGTTAGACACACATATACAGCAAAATACAGAAGAAATGCAAAAGTTTCGTGAACAAACGCAGCAAGAAGACCGTGAGCGTGTTATACAAGCTATGGAAGAAATGGCGAAGAAGCAAGCTGAAGAAAGCAGCGTTGTGTATGAAGGACCGATTACACTCGGGTATCTTATTAAGCCAGATGAAGAGATTACACCGATGCGAGAAATTCAAGATGAAGAAAGAAGAAAAACGGTTCAAGGATATGTCTTCCATGTAGAAACAAAAGAGCTTCGTAGTGGGCGTACGTTATTAACTTTAAAAATAACGGATTATACGGATTCTATTATGATCAAAATGTTCTCGCGTGACAAAGAAGATATTCCAATGCTGCAATCCTTGAAAAAAGGAATGTGGGTGAAAGCGCGTGGTTCTGTTCAAAACGATACATTCGTTCGAGATTTAGTAATGATTGCAAATGATATTAATGAAATAACAGGACCGTCTCGTAAAGATAAAGCACCAGAAGGCGAAAAACGAGTAGAGCTGCATCTCCATACTCCGATGAGTCAAATGGACGCTGTCACTCCAGTTTCTAAGCTTGTTGCTCAAGCTGGTAAATGGGGACATGAGGCTATTGCGGTTACAGATCATGCCGTGGCTCAGTCCTTCCCAGAGGCGTATTCTGCAGGGAAGAAGGCTGGTGTTAAAGTTATATATGGTGTAGAAGCAAATCTAGTTAATGATGGTGTACCGATAGCGTATAACGAAGCGCATCGTTTACTTGCAGAGGAAACGTATGTTGTTTTCGACGTTGAGACGACAGGTTTATCAGCTGTATACGATACAGTCATTGAGTTGGCTGCCGTAAAAGTAAAGGGTGGCGAAATTATTGATCGCTTTGAATCTTTCGCAAATCCACATCAACCATTATCAGCGACGATTATTGAATTGACAGGTATTACGGATGATATGTTAACTGATGCACCTGAAGTGGACGAAGTGTTTAAAAAGTTTGAGGAATGGATGGGCGACCATACACTTGTTGCCCATAACGCGAGCTTTGATATGGGCTTTATTAACGTAGGTTTTAAAAAGGCTGGACTAGAAAAAACGAATAATCCAGTTATTGATACGTTAGAACTTGCACGATTTTTATTCCCAGAAATGAAAAATCATCGATTAAATACGATGTGTAAAAAACTTGATATTGAATTAACACAACATCACCGTGCGATTTATGATACAGAAGCGACGGGATATTTACTTGTGAAAATGTTGAAAGACGTAATTGAAAAGGGATTTGAATATCACGATCAATTAAATGATAGCATGGGACAAGGGGATGCGTATAAGCGTGGCCGTCCAAGTCATATGACGTTACTTGCCACATCAGATGTTGGATTGAAAAATTTATATAAACTTGTTTCATATTCTCACCTTAATTACTTTTACCGTGTACCACGTGTGCCGAGATCACTATTAAAAAAATATCGTGAAGGGATTTTAGTAGGAACGGCTTGTGATAAAGGTGAAGTGTTCGAGGCAATGATGCAAAAGGCACCTGAAGAGGTAGAAGAAATTGCCCAGTTCTATGATTACATTGAAGTAATGCCTCCAGAGGTGTTGCGTCATTTAGTAGAACGTGAGCTTGTTCGAGACGAAGGTCAATTAAAAACAATTATTTCTAACTTAGTAAAACTAGGTGAGACGTTAGATAAACCAGTTGTTGCTACAGGAAACGTGCATTATTTAGACCCTGAGGATGCGATGTATCGTAAAATTTTAGTCAGTTCGCAGGGCGGAGCCAATCCGTTAAATCGACATTCATTACCGCCAGTACATTTCCGTACAACTGATGAGATGTTAGAATGTTTTTCATTCTTAGGTGAAGACAAAGCGAAAGAAGTTGTTGTAACAAATACACAAAAGATTGCGTCATTAATTGGTGATGTGCATCCAGTAAAAGACGATCTATACACACCGAAAATTGAAGGTGCTGATGATGAAACGCGTGATATGAGTTATAAAATGGCGCGTAGCATTTATGGTGAAGAGCTACCGGAAATTGTAGAAGCACGTTTAGAAAAAGAATTAAAAAGTATTATTGGGCATGGATTCGCCGTAATTTATTTAATTTCACATAAGCTTGTGAAAAAATCGTTAGTAGACGGATATCTAGTAGGTTCGCGTGGATCGGTAGGGTCATCATTTGTTGCAACGATGATGGAAATTACAGAAGTAAACCCATTACCACCACACTATGTATGTCCGAAGTGTAAGCAATCAGAATTCTTTAATGATGGTTCTGTAGGTTCTGGTTTTGACTTACCAGATAAAGAATGTCCTGCTTGTAATATTCCATATGTAAAAGATGGACATGACATTCCTTTCGAAACGTTCCTTGGATTTAAAGGAGATAAGGTGCCCGATATCGATTTGAACTTCTCCGGGGAATACCAACCACGTGCCCATAACTATACGAAAGTCCTGTTCGGTGAAGACTATGTATATCGTGCAGGAACGATTGGTACAGTTGCGGAAAAAACTGCTTACGGATATGTAAAAGGTTATGCAAATGATCATAACTTAACGATTCGAAATGCAGAGATTGATCGCTTAGTAGCAGGGTGTACCGGTGTAAAACGTACAACAGGACAGCATCCAGGCGGTATTATCGTTGTGCCAGATTACATGGATATCTTTGATTTCTCACCAATACAGTACCCAGCTGATTCAATTGGTGCTGAATGGAGAACAACGCATTTTGATTTCCACTCGATTCATGATAATTTATTAAAACTTGATATACTAGGACACGATGATCCGACCGTTATTCGTATGTTACAAGATTTAAGTGGTATTGATCCGAAAACAATCCCAACGGATGATCCAGAAGTAATGAAAATTTTCTCTGGTCCAGAATCGTTAGGGGTAACGGAAGAGCAAATTAACTGTAAAACAGGTACACTTGGTATACCAGAGTTTGGTACAAAATTCGTAAGACAGATGTTAGAAGAGACAAAACCGACGACATTCTCAGAGTTAGTCCAAATTTCTGGACTATCACATGGTACTGACGTATGGCTTGGTAATGCAAACGAGTTAATTTATAACGGTACATGTACGCTGAGCGAAGTTATCGGTTGTCGTGATGACATCATGGTATATTTAATCTATCAAGGTCTAGATCCATCATTAGCCTTCAAAATCATGGAGTCGGTTCGTAAAGGTAAAGGTGTACCGGAAGAATGGGAAGAAGACATGAAAAATAATAATGTACCAGGTTGGTATATTGATTCATGTAAGAAGATTAAATACATGTTCCCTAAAGCCCATGCGGCTGCTTACGTACTTATGGCTGTACGTATCGCATACTTTAAAGTACATTTTGCACTGTTATTCTATGCCGCATATTTTACAGTTCGTGCAGATGATTTTGATGTAGAGGCAATGGCGAAAGGTTCAGCATCTATACGTGCAAGAATTGATGAAATTGCTCAAAAGGGACTCGATGCTGCGCCGAAAGAGAAGAGTTTATTAACAGTACTAGAAATGACACTTGAAATGTGTGAGCGTGGATACTCATTCCAAAAGGTGGATTTATACCGCTCACATGCAACAGAATTTATTATTGATGGAGACACATTAATTCCTCCATTTAATGCGGTACCTGGTCTTGGTACAAACGCAGCTTTAAGTATTGTGGAAGCACGTAAAAATGGAGACTTCTTATCAAAAGAGGACTTGCAGCAGCGTAGTAAGGTTTCGAAAACAATTATTGAGTATTTAGATAGTCAAGGTTGTTTAGGAGATTTACCGGATCAAAACCAGTTATCACTGTTCTAGTAGGTAGGAAAAGTCTTTGCAAATCAACATTTCCTATGATATACTATTAACCGAGATAACCATGTCATGTATATTGTGTAAAGAAAAGAGTGGGGAAACCCACTCTTTCGTGTTACTATCTATGTTTTCTCTACGTAGATAGGTAAAAGATTTCTGTCGTATATACATATTTTGTTACAAGTTTTACTTCTTAAATTTGGTAATACTAAGACAGATAATCCCTGCTGAACAGCAGGGGCTTTTGTTAGCTAACGAGAAAGAATAAGATAGACCGTTTTTAAAGTGGCGGGGTCTTCTTCTTTTAAATGGTACATGACGGCAGGAAGGAGGCTGTTTATGGATAAGAAAGTCACAGAAGTTGTAGAAGCATTTGCGCAGCCGATCGTTGAAGAGTTAAATCTTGAACTTGTAGATGTAGAGTATGTGAAAGAAGGACAAGACTGGTTCTTACGCGTATTCATCGATTCTGAAAAGGGAGTCGACATTGAAGAATGCGGTGCGGTAAGTGAACGTTTAAGCGAAGCTTTAGATAAAGAGGATCCAATTCCTCATCTTTACTTTTTGGATGTATCATCTCCTGGAGCGGAACGCCCATTAAAGAAAGAAAAAGACTTCCAGCAAGCGGTAGGAAAACAAGTGGCAATTAAAACATATGAGCCGATTGATGGTGAAAAGATGTTTGAAGGAAAACTGCTTTCTTACGATGGTACAACAATAACATTATTATTAACAATTAAAACACGTAAAAAAGAAATCCAAATTTCGATGGATAAAGTCGCAAATGCGCGACTTGCTGTTACGTTTTAGTTAGAAGGGGGATCTTCATGAGCACTGAGTTATTAGATGCTTTGCTCGTATTAGAATCTGAAAAAGGCATTAGCAAAGACATTATTATTGATGCGATTGAAGCAGCTTTAATCTCTGCTTATAAGCGCAATTTTAATCAAGCACAAAACGTTCGTGTGAGCTTTAACCCAGAAGTGGGAACAATTCAAGTTTTAGCACGTAAAGACGTAGTAGACAATGTGTTTGATCCACGTCTTGAAATTTCTGTAGAGGAAGCAAGACAAATTAATCCAAACTACCAAGATGGTGACGTACTAGAAATTGAAGTAACACCAAAAGACTTTGGTCGTATTGCAGCACAAACTGCAAAACAAGTTGTCACACAACGAGTGCGTGAAGCAGAGCGCGGTGTTATTTACTCTGAGTTTAGTGACCGTGAAGAAGATATTATGGTAGGTATTGTACAACGTCAAGATGCTCGTTTCATCTATGTAAGCTTAGGAAAAGTAGAAGCTTTATTACCTGTAAGTGAGCAAATGCCTAATGAGCAATACAAACCACATGATCGTATTCGCGTATTCATTACGAAAGTAGAAAAAACGACAAAAGGACCACAAATTTACGTATCACGTACACATCCTGGTCTTTTAAAACGTTTATTCGAAATGGAAGTTCCTGAAATCTATGATGGAACTGTAGAAATTCGTTCTGTAGCACGTGAAGCTGGCGATCGCTCTAAGATCTCTGTATATGCAGAGAACACTGATGTTGATCCAGTTGGTTCTTGTGTAGGACCAAAAGGGCAACGTGTACAACGCATTGTAGACGAATTAAAAGGTGAAAAAATTGACATCGTCCGCTGGTCAAATGATCCAGTTGAATATGTTGCAAATGCATTAAGCCCATCACAAGTTGTTAAAGTACTTGTAGATGAAGAAGAAAAAGCGACAACAGTAGTTGTTCCAGACCACCAGTTATCATTAGCTATCGGTAAGCGTGGACAAAATGCACGTCTTGCAGCTAAATTAACAGGCTGGAAAATTGATATTAAGAGTGAGTCTGATGCGAAACAACTTGGTATTGTAACAGAAGAAGATAGCGTAATCGCATTTGGATTCGATTCAGTGGAAGACGAAATCGAATAGAGGTGATGAGTATGAGCAATCGAAAAGTTCCGTTACGAAAATGTGTTGCAACGCAAGAAATGAAATCAAAACGAGAGCTCGTTCGCATTGTTCGTTCCAAAGAGGGAGAAGTGTCCATTGATTTAACTGGGAAAAAATCAGGACGAGGTGCTTACTTGTCGAAGGACAAGGAGAGCATTCTTCAAGCTCAAAAGAAAAATGTTTTGGAACATCATCTAAAAGCGAAAATCGACGGTTCTTTATATGAAGAGCTTCTTGAGCTTGTTGAGAAGGAGTCGAAATAAGTGTCCGATTGGAAATCGTTTTTAGGACTAGCAAACCGGGCTCGGAAAATTATTTCGGGTGAAGAACTCGTTTTAAAAGAAGTACGAAGTGGCAAAGCAAAACTTGTATTGCTATCTGAAGATGCGTCAGTAAATACTACAAAACGCATCACAGATAAAACTACGTACTACAACGTACCAATGAGAAAGGTCGAAAATCGACAACAATTAGGGCATGCGATTGGGAGAGATGAGCGAGTCGTTGTAGCTGTGTTAGATGTAGGCTTTGCGAAAAAGCTGCGTAGCATGCTCGATACAAATTACCGGGGGTGAAGGTATGAGTAAAATTCGAGTGCATGAATATGCAAAAAAACATAATATCTCAAGTAAAGATCTTATGACAAAACTAAAAGAAATGAATATCGAGGTTTCGAATCATATGACAATGTTAGACGATGAAGTAGTAAATAAATTAGATAATGAATATCAAACTGAAAAACCTTCTGTTGCAGATGAGTTTGAAGTAGAAGAAAAAGTTGTTCGCAGTAAAAAGAACAGCAATAAGAAAAAGAAAAAAGGCAAAGGAAACGAAGACAAACGTCAAGAGAACTTTGCTGGTAGACAACAAACTCAAATTGTAGAAACACCAGATAAAATTACTTTCTCTGGAAGCCTTACAGTAGGAGATCTTGCTAAAAAATTAAGCAAAGAGCCATCTGAAATTATTAAGAAGCTCTTCATGCTTGGAATTATGGCAACAATTAACCAAGACTTGGATAAAGATACAATTGAGTTAATTGCTAACGACTACGGTATTGAAGTAGAAGAAGAAGTAATTGTAAGCGAGACTGAGTTTGAAACATTCATTGATGAGCAAGATGATGAAGAGAACTTAAAAGAACGTCCAGCTGTAGTTACAATCATGGGACACGTTGACCATGGTAAAACAACATTACTGGATTCTATTCGTAACTCAAAAGTAACTGCAGGCGAAGCGGGTGGAATTACTCAGCATATCGGTGCATATCAAGTTGAAGTAAACGATAAGAAGATTACATTCTTAGATACACCTGGTCACGCAGCATTTACAACGATGCGTGCTCGTGGGGCACAAGTAACGGATATTACAATCCTTGTTGTTGCAGCGGATGACGGTGTTATGCCACAAACGGTTGAAGCAATTAACCATGCGAAGGCAGCAGGAGTACCAATTATTGTTGCTGTGAATAAAATGGATAAACCAGCTGCAAACCCTGATCGCGTAATGCAAGAACTAACTGAATATGAATTAGTTCCAGAAGCTTGGGGCGGAGATACTATTTTCGTACCAATTTCTGCAATTCAAGGCGAAGGCATTGACAACTTACTAGAAATGATCCTTCTTGTAAGTGAAGTAGAAGAATATAAAGCAAATCCAAACCGCTATGCAACTGGTACAGTAATCGAAGCACAGCTTGATAAAGGTAAAGGAACTATCGCGACATTACTTGTTCAAAATGGTACGCTTCGAGTTGGAGATCCAATCGTTGTTGGAACTTCATTCGGACGTGTTCGTGCAATGGTAAGTGATATTGGTCGTCGTGTAAAAGTTGCTGGTCCATCAACTCCTGTTGAAATTACTGGTTTAAACGAAGTACCACAGGCTGGAGATCGTTTCATGGCATTTGCTGATGAGAAGAAAGCTCGTCAAATTGGTGAATCACGTGCACAAGAAGCGTTAGTTGCACAACGTGGTGAGAAATCTAAATTAAGCCTTGAAGATTTATTCCAACAAATCCAAGAGGGCGATGTAAAAGAAATTAACTTAATCGTAAAAGCAGACGTACAAGGTTCTGTTGAAGCGATGGCAGCATCACTTCGTAAAATTGATGTTGAAGGCGTAAAAGTTAAAATCATTCACACTGGTGTAGGTGCGATTACAGAATCTGATATCATTTTAGCTTCTGCATCTAATGCAATTGTAATTGGATTTAACGTACGTCCAGATGTGAACGCGAAGCGTACAGCTGAATTAGAGAACGTTGATATTCGTTTACACCGTATTATTTATAAAGTAATCGAAGAGATTGAAGCAGCTATGCAAGGTATGCTTGATCCAGAATTCGAAGAAAAAGTAATCGGTCAAGCAGAAGTTCGTCAAACGTTTAAAGTAACAAAAGTTGGAACAATCGCAGGTTGTTACGTAACAGACGGTAAAATTACGCGTGATAGTGGCGTACGTATTATCCGTGACGGCGTAGTAATTTTCGAAGGACAACTTGATACGTTAAAACGTTTCAAAGACGACGTAAAAGAAGTTGCACAAAACTATGAGTGTGGTATTACAATTGAGAGATATAATGATCTTAAAGAAGGGGACATCATTGAAGCGTACATTATGGAAGAAGTGAAGCGATGATTATCGCTTCACTCTCATTCGAGTGTATGATTTACGATGTGCATTCTTTAAAAGAGAAACGTGCAATTTTACAACGTGTGTTAACTCGTGTAAAACAGCGCTATAATGTAGCTGTTTCTGAAGTTGGGCACCAAGATGTATGGCAACGTACAGAAATTGCAGTTGTTTCCGTATCCTCAAATCGTGTTATCTGTGAGAAAGAAATGAATCGTGTACTTGAGTACATCGATTCATTTCCTGAAATTGAACGTACAATAACACATTTGGAATGGTATTGAATGAGGTGAAGAGTTATGAAATTACGTGCGAACCGTGTGGGCGAGCAAATGAAAAAAGAATTAGGCGACATTATCAGTCGTAAAATTAAAGACCCACGTATTGGATTTGTTACAGTAACTGATGTACAAGTGAGTGGTGATTTACAAATTGCTAAAGTATATATTTCTGTTTTAGGTGATGAAGAACAGAAAGAAAATACTTTAAAAGGTTTAGCGAAGGCAAAAGGCTTTATTCGTTCAGAAATTGGCCAACGTATTCGTCTTCGTAAAACACCAGAAATTACCTTTGAGTTTGATGAGTCTATCGGATATGGTCATCGAATTGATACACTTTTACATGAAATTAATAAAGACGGTAAACGTGAAGAATAATGGATAGACATTTGTCTATCCATTTTTTCAATGCAAAATAAGTTTTGGATATTTACTACGAGAGAATTATGATGAGGTGAACATATATGGAAGGTGTAGTATTATTACATAAGCCAAAAGGCATGACATCACATGATTGTGTATTTAAATTAAGAAAGATATTGCGAGAAAAGAGAATTGGTCATACGGGAACATTAGACCCTGATGTAACAGGAGTATTACCAATTTGCGTTGGAAGAGCAACGAAAATTGCACAATTTTTAACAAGTGAAACGAAAACATATGAAGGTGAAGTAACATTAGGGTTTTCAACGACAACTGAAGATGCTTCTGGTGAGGTTGTTGAAACGAAAAATGTAGATCGTACTATTACTCGTAAGGAAGTAGAGAAAGTCCTTGCGGAATTAACAGGCACGATTGAACAAATGCCACCAATGTTCTCGGCTGTAAAAGTAAACGGGAAAAAATTATACGAATATGCAAGAGCAGGGCAAGAGGTGGAACGTCCAGTTCGTACAATTACAATTCATGAATTCATATTACTTGATGATCGTGAAGTTTTTGAAGGAGAAAATATTTCATTCCGTTTCCGTGTAACGTGTAGTAAAGGAACATATGTAAGAACGTTAGCTGTAATGATCGGGGAAAAACTTGGTTTCCCATCACATATGTCGCACCTTATAAGAACGGCATCTGGTGAATTTTTATTAGAAGATTGCATATCATTTGAAGAAATTGAAGAAAACGTGCAAAATGGAACAGTAGAGTCTATCTTCATTTCAATTGATGAAGCATTAAGTAAGTTTCCAAAAATGGTTGTAGATGAAAAGCAAGCAGAGAAAATAAAGAATGGTATGTTCTTAAAAAATGAATTAGAAATAACAGCACCATTTATTACAGTGTTTGATAAAAATGATCGTTGCTTAGCAATTTATGAACATCATCCGAAACATCCTGGTATGTTAAAGCCGATGAAAGTACTTGTGAATAATCAAGAACTAAAGCTATAATGAATTATTGGAAGGATTATTACAGAAAAAGGTGAATTCAAGCGTGAAACTTATTCATTTAACTCATCCACATGAACAAAATAAATTAGAATTACCACCTACTGTAATGGCATTAGGATTTTTTGATGGCATTCATTTAGGACATCAATGTGTAATTCGAACTGCGAAAAAAATAGCGGACGACCGAGGATATAAAAGTGCAGTTATGACATTTCATCCTCATCCATCTGTTGTTTTAGGAAAAAAGGATGCGCATGTGGAGTATATTACACCGATGCGCGATAAAGAAAAAATAGTCGAAAGCTTAGGAATCGATATATTATATGTAATTAAATTTGATGAATCATTTGCAGGGTTATTACCGCAACAATTTGTAGATGATTATATTATTGGTTTAAATGTAAAGCATGTAGTAGCAGGGTTTGATTATTCATATGGACGTTTAGGAAAAGGAAAGATGGAGACTTTACCATTTCATGCAAGAGGGGAGTTTACACAGACTGTGATTGAAAAAGTTGAATTTCAAGAAGAGAAAGTAAGTTCTACAGCATTACGAAAGTTAATTCGAAATGGCGAAATGGAGCAAATTCCATCTATTTTAGGTAGAGCCTATACTGTAGCGGGAACAGTTATACACGGCGACAAACGTGGACGTCAAATTGGTTTTCCAACAGCTAATGTAGGTTTAAGTGATGAGTATTTATTGCCACCTGTAGGTGTTTATGCAGTGAGATTAAAAGTTCACGGTGAATGGTACGATGGTGTATGTAATATTGGATATAAACCGACTTTTAAAGAAGATGAGCGTCAATTATCAATTGAAGTGCATTTATTTGAATTTAACAAAGATATATACGATCAAAATGTTACAGTAGAGTGGCATATGCGTATAAGAGCAGAAAAGAAATTCAACGGTATTGATGAGTTAGTTGAACAAATCGCAAAAGATAAGAAAACAGCCCAAGAATATTTTGTGAGCGAAAAGAATATACTTGCTTTTTCAAATGAAAAGTAGTATTCTATGTTATGTACTTTATGACAACCATTGCTTGGCATTGCGACTCACCGACGCTTGCTAGGTAATTGGGGGTTTAATTAATAGGAGGTGAAATAGGATGGCTTTAACACAAGAGCGTAAAAATGAAATCATTGCACAATTTAGAACTCATGAGACTGATACTGGTTCTCCAGAGGTTCAAATTGCTGTCCTAACGGAGCAAATTAACACTCTAAACGAGCACTTACGTACTCACAAGAAAGATCATCATTCACGTCGTGGTCTATTAAAGATGGTTGGTAAACGTCGTAACTTACTAACTTACCTTCGTAATAGCGATATCACACGTTACCGTGAATTAATCACAAAGCTTGGCTTACGTCGATAGTCAAAGAAGCGGGAATATTCCCGCTTTTTTGTTAGGTAAAAATATATCTTCTACGCTTTATAGCTTACTTAATTTTAGGCAATACTAGAGGTAGAATATTGTGATATACTATCCATTTACATAGAAGAATTGAATACTTTAAATTGAGAGGGGTACTTAAATGAGTCAAGAAAAGCAAGTCTTCTCGATAGATTTAGCTGGTCGCCAGCTAACAGTTGAAACTGGTCAGCTTGCAAAACAAGCGAACGGAGCAGTATTAGTAAGATATGGCGATACAGCGGTTCTATCTACAGCAACTGCATCAAAAGAAGCAAAAAATGTAGATTTCTTCCCACTTACAGTAAACTATGAAGAGCGTTTATATGCAGTCGGAAAAATTCCTGGCGGTTTCATTAAACGTGAAGGTCGTCCAAGTGAAAAAGCAATTTTGGCAAGTCGTTTAATCGACCGTCCAATCCGTCCACTTTTCGCAGATGGTTTCCGTAACGAAGTACAAGTTGTCAGCATCGTAATGAGTGTTGATCAAGATTGTTCTTCTGAAATGGCAGCTATGCTTGGTTCTTCATTAGCGTTATCGATTTCAGATATTCCATTTGAAGGTCCAATCGCGGGTGCAACAGTTGGTCGTATTAACGGCGAATTCGTTATCAACCCAACAGTAGAACAGCAAGAACAAAGTGATATTCACCTTGTTGTAGCTGGTACGAAAGATGCAATTAACATGGTTGAAGCAGGAGCAGATCAAGTGCCTGAGGAAACAATGTTAGAAGCAATTATGTTTGGTCATGACGAAATTAAACGTCTAATTGCATTCCAAGAAGAGATTGTACAAGCTGTAGGTAAAGAGAAATCAGAAGTGAAACTTTATGAAGTTGACGCTGATCTTAACCAAGCTGTACGTGAAATGGCTGAAGAAGATATGCATTCAGCAATTCAAGTACATGAGAAACATGCACGTGAAGATGCAATTAACGAAGTGAAAAAGCGTGTTATTGAGCATTACGAAGCGCAGGAAGCTGACGCTGATACATTAGGACAAGTAAATGAGATTTTATATAAAATTGTAAAAGAAGAAGTACGTCGTCTTATTACAGTTGAAAAAATCCGCCCAGATGGCCGTAAAGGTGACGAAATCCGTCCATTAGCATCAGAGGTTGGCATTTTATCTCGTACACACGGTTCTGGTTTGTTCACTCGTGGACAAACACAAGCATTAAGTATTTGTACATTAGGTGCATTAGGCGATGTGCAAATTTTAGATGGTCTTGGTGTAGAAGAATCAAAACGCTTTATGCACCATTACAATTTCCCATCATTTAGTGTTGGTGAAACTAGACCAATGCGTGGACCAGGTCGTCGTGAAATCGGTCACGGTGCACTAGGAGAACGCGCACTTGAGCCTGTAATTCCATCTGAAAAAGATTTCCCATACACAGTACGTCTTGTATCTGAAGTTTTAGAATCAAATGGTTCTACTTCACAAGCAAGTATTTGTGGTAGTACTTTAGCAATGATGGATGCTGGTGTTCCACTTAAAGCTCCAGTTGCAGGTATTGCAATGGGTCTAGTTAAAACTGGTGAGCATTACACAATTTTATCTGATATTCAAGGTATGGAAGATCATTTAGGTGATATGGACTTTAAAGTAGCAGGTACAGCACAAGGTGTAACTGCACTACAAATGGACATTAAAATCGATGGTCTATCTCGTGAAATTTTAGAAGAGGCATTACAACAAGCGAAAGTTGGTCGTGTGCACATTCTAAATCATATGTTATCTGTTATTCCAGAGCCACGCACTGAATTATCAGCGTACGCTCCAAAGATTATTACAATGACAATTAATCCAGATAAAATCCGTGACGTTATCGGACCGAGCGGTAAACAAATCAATAAAATTATTGAAGAAACTGGCGTTAAAATTGACATCGAGCAAGATGGCACAGTATTCATTTCTTCAATAAACCAAGAAATGAACGACAAAGCTAAGAAAATTATCGAAGATATCGTTCGCGAAGTACAAGTAGGTGAAATCTACGAAGGAAAAGTGAAACGTGTTGAGAAATTCGGTGCTTTCGTTGAATTATTCAGCGGTAAAGATGGATTAGTTCACATTTCTGAACTTGCACTTGAGCGTGTAGGTAAAGTAGAAGACGTTGTAAAAATCGGTGACGTAATTACGGTTAAAGTTATCGAGATTGACAAGCAAGGTCGTGTTAATCTATCTAGAAAAGTATTGCTAAAAGAAGAGCAAGAAAAAGAAGCTGCTAAAGAAGAAAACAAACAAGAGCAGCAATAAGCGAAAGCCAGTTTAACTGGCTTTTTTTGTTATGTAAAAATATGATTTATATATATTTTTATGTCAGTATAGGTAT